>SEGN01000320.1 GCA_004211245.1 Variovorax sp. | reverse complement strand
TGGTCGCGCCGCTCGCGCGCCCGCCGCACCTGGCGGCTTTGCGCCGCCTGCGCGGCGGCGCGCTCCTTCGCCGCCTTCCGTTCGCGCCGGCCGCGCGACAACCAGCGGCCGACCAGAAAACTGACCAGCCCGCTGACGACGGCAATGACGATGGCAAGTGTGCCGATCTCCATCACAGCACCCGCACGATGCCGGTCGGCTTGAAGCCGAGGTCGGCCGCCTTGCCCTTGCGCGCACGCGCCCCGCGCGCGTTGTTCAAGGTGCGGATTTCCAGCGTCTCCTCGCGCTCCTTGCCGCCGCGGCCGATGCCCTCGACCTTCACGCTGCGCGTGTAGGCCGCGGCGCCCGCCAGCGTGTCCTTGGGCTCCAGATCGATCAGCGTCAGTCCGCGCCCGCCCTTCGGTAGGCTCTTGAGTTCGGCGATCTCGAACGTCAGGATGCGTCCGCCGGTCGAAGCGCAGGCCACGTGCGTGGCGGCCGGCATGGGCTCGGAGCCGCTCGCCCCGCCGACCAGGGACGGCCGGCACAACTGCTCGCCCTCGCCCACGTCGATGAAGGCCTTGCCGCCGCGCTGGCGCGACATCATGTTCTCGACCGAGGCGATGAAACCGTAGCCACCCGTGTTCGCCAGCAGCACGTTGGCAGCGGCCGGGCCCGCGAAGTAGTGCGCCACGTGCGTGCCGCTGTCGAGATCGATCAGCGTGGTCACCGGCTGGCCGTCGCCGCGTCCGCCCGGCAGCGACGCCACGGGCACGGTGTAGACACGCACGCCCTTGTCCTTGGCGGTGCCGAAGACGAGCAGCGTATCGACCGTGCGGCACTCGAAGGCGCCGTACAGCGCATCGCCCGACTTGAAGCTGTATTCGGCCGGCGCGGCGCCGGGCAAGGCCCACCCCTTCTGCGCACGCACCCAACCCTTCTGCGACACGATCACCGTCACCGGCTCGTCGACCACCTTGAGTTCGGCCACGGCGCGCTTCTCGGCCTGGATCAGCGTGCGGCGCGGGTCTTCGAAAGTCTTGGCGTCGGCCTCGATTTCCTTCACCAGCAGGCGGCGCAGCGCGGCCGGACTGCCGAGGATGTCCTCCAGCTTCTTCTGCTCTTCGCGCAGGCCCTTGAGCTCCTGCTCGATCTTGATGGCTTCGAGCCGCGCGAGTTGGCGCAAGCGGATTTCGAGAATGTCCTCGGCCTGCCGGTCGCTCAGGTTGAAGCGTGCGATCAGCGCGGCCTTCGGGTCTTCGGCGGCGCGGATGATCGCGATCACCTCGTCGATGTTGAGCAGCACCAGCTGCCGCCCCTCGAGGATGTGGATGCGGTCGAGCACCTTGTCGAGCCGATGGCGCGAGCGCTTCTCGACCGTGATCTCGCGGAACGCGATCCACTCGTTGAGCATCTGGCGCAGCGACTTCTGCGTCGGCTTGCCGTCGATGCCGACCATCGTCAGGTTGATCGGCGACGAGGTCTCGAGCGAGGTCTGCGCCAGCAAGGTGGTGATGAACTCCTCCTGGCTGATGCGCGAGGTCTTGGGCTCGAACACGAGGCGCACGGCGGCGTCCTTGCTCGATTCGTCGCGCACCACGTCGAGCACCGACAGCATCGCGGCCTTGAGCTGCGCCTGATCGGCACTCAAGGCCTTCTTGCCGGCCTTGACCTTCGGGTTGGTGATCTCCTCGATCTCTTCCAGCACCTTCTGCGTGCTCACGCCCGGCGGCAGTTCGTTGACCACGAGCTGCCACTGGCCGCGCGCGAGTTCCTCGATCTTCCAGCGCGCGCGCACCTTGAGCGAGCCGCGGCCGGTGCGGTACGCATCGGCGATGTCACCCGCCCCACTGATGATCTGCGCGCCGCCCGGGTAGTCGGGGCCCGGCACGATGGCGAACAGCTCCTCTTCGCTCAGCTTGCCGTTCGACTTGATCAGCGCCACGCACGCATCGGCGATCTCGCGCAGGTTGTGGCTCGGGATCTCGGTGGCCAGCCCGACCGCGATGCCGCTGGCGCCGTTGAGCAGCGTGAACGGAAGGCGGGCCGGCAACAGGCGTGGCTCGATGGTGGAGCCGTCGTAGTTGGGGATGAAGTCGACCGTGCCTTCGTCGATCTCGTCGAGCAGCAGGCTGGTGATGCGCGCGAGCCGCGCCTCGGTGTAGCGCATGGCGGCAGCGCCGTCGCCATCGCGGCTGCCGAAGTTGCCCTGGCCGTCGACCAGCGGGTAGCGCTGCGAGAAGTCCTGCGCCATGCGCACCAGCGCGTCGTAGGCGGCCTGGTCGCTGTGCGGATGGAAGCGGCCGAGCACGTCGCCGACCACACGCGCGCTCTTGACGGGCTTGGCGCCGACGGTGCCGTTCGTGCCGCCGAAGCCGAGGCCCATGCGCGACATCGAATAAAGGATGCGCCGCTGGACCGGCTTCTGCCCATCGGACACATCGGGCAGCGCGCGGCCCTTGACCACGCTGAGCGCGTATTCGAGGTACGCCGTCTGCGCGTAGTCGGCCAGGGTGATGCCGTTGCCATCGTCGGGCGGCAGCAGGTCGAGCGTCGGTGGAGGGGTGTCGTCCATAGGTCGGTCGTCAGTTCTTCGGAAAATCGTTTCGGTTCACTCGGTGGGCAGGCTGGGCACGCGCTGCGCGCCTTCCGGCGGCGGAAGGTTGCCGCGCCCGAGCGCACCGCCCTGCGGCACCGCGAGCTCCATGCGGATGCGGCCCGGCGGCTTGCCGCCGCCACGGCCCACGACGCCACGCGCCGCGGGCTTGAGGTAGGCGTAGAGCTGCAGCACCGTCCGCACGTAGTTCTGCGTCTCGCGGTAGTTGGGAATCCTGTTGCCGGCGCGTTGCACCGCACCCTCGCCGGCGTTGTAGGCGGCCAGCGCCAGCTCGATCTCGCCCGGGAACATCGCGATCAGGTCGCGCAGGTAGCGCGAGCCTGCCGCGATGTTGATGCGCGGGTCGTAGAGCTTGGACTCGAGCGTGCGGCGCTTGTCGGCCTGCACGCCGTAGCGCTGCGCCGTGGCGGGCATCAGCTGCATCAGGCCGATCGCGCCCTTGGGCGATACGGCCTGCGCGTCGAATCCCGACTCGGTGGCCACCAGCGCCTGCAGCAGCTCGTAGTCGATCGCGTGGCGCTTCGACGCGTCCTGCAGCGCGGTCTTGGCGGTCCGGTAGTTGGGCGACTTCTCGAACAGCGCGAGCAGCGTCTGCGACGCGGGCGGCAGCTTGCCGGTGCCCTTGCCGAGCCCGCGGCCCATCGGCGACACGCCCTCGGCGGTGTCGAAGCTCTGGCCCCCGCGAAAGAACAGCTGGTAACGCTCGTCGATCTTCTCGGAAGCGAAGTGCGCCACGCCTTTGTCGTCGATGTAGCCGTAGATGTCGGCCGCGTGCCCGGTCTGCTGAAGCATCAACAGCAGCAGGCCGAACAACAGCGTGCGAAAGCTAGACATCGATCTCCACATCGTCCCCGCGAAGCTCCATCAGGTCGCGCCGCGCGGCCGCCTCGCCCTTGCCCATGAGCTTGGTGATCTCGCCCTGGGTCTGCACGAAGTCGAGCCGGCCGAGTTGCACCTGCAGCAGGCGGCGCGTGTCCGGATTGAGCGTGGTTTCCCACAATTGTTCCGCGCTCATCTCGCCGAGCCCCTTGAAGCGGCTGATGCTCCAGGCGCCTTCCTTGACGCCGTCCTTGCGCAGCT
>SEGN01000319.1 GCA_004211245.1 Variovorax sp. | reverse complement strand
ATCGCGCTTTCGGCGTTGATGTGGAAGGCGGCGATACGTTCCTGCGAATAGCTGTCGAGCAACGTTGCATCGGACAGGCCTCGCGCCACAAACGCCAGTTTCCACGCCAGATTGTCGGCATCGTCGAAACCCGAGTTGAGCCCGCGCACGCCGAAGATCGGCATCGCATGCGCCGCGTTGCCGGCGAACACAACACGGTCGTGGCGGTAGCTTTGCAAGGTCATCGCGCCGGCGCGGTACACCGATGTCCAGACCGTGTGCCAGGGCAGATGGCCTTCGCCGATCGCGTCGAGATGGCGCTGCACGAACTCGTCCACTGCCGCGGGTTGCAATGCGTCCTCGGTGCTCTGGCCCGCACGCAGTTGGTAGTCGATGCGCCAGATGTCGTCGGGCTGGCGGTGCATGAGCACGGTCGAGCCGGGGTTCCACGGCGGGTCGAACCAGGCGCGGCGCTCGGTCGGATGGTCGCTGTGCAACTCGATGTCGATGATCACGTAGCGGCCTTCGTAGCCGGTGCCTTCGAGCGCGAGCCCGAGCGCCTTGCGCACGAAGCTCTGGCCGCCGTCGCAGGCGGCCAGCCACTGGCCGTGCAGCGTGTAGCCGCCCAGTGCGTGGCGCACCTCGAGCGTCACGCCGTCGGCTTCCTGCGCAAGCGCCACGAGCTCGGTGCCCCAGCGGATATCGATGAGGCCGGGCGTTGCGGCGTTGCGGCGCGTGATTTCATCGAGCAGGTACTGCTCGATGTAGTACTGCTCGAGGTTGATCATCGGCGGCAGCTTCTGCGAGTCGTCGTGCGGCATCTCGAAGCGGAACACCTCGTCGGTCTTGTAGAAGCTGCGTCCACCGGTCCATGGCAGCCCCTTGGCCAGGAAGGCCGGCAGCGCGCCGAGCCGCTCGACGATCTCCAGGCTGCGCCGCGAGATGCACGCCGCGCGGCTGCCGACGCACACCGTGTCGTCGGCTTCGAGGATCACGCTGCGCACGCCGTGGTTGGCGAGCCCGAGCGCCAGCGCCATGCCGACCGGCCCGCCGCCGGCGATCACCACCGGATGGCATCCCGGCTCGACCCCGCCTTCGAGCGGTGGTGTGAACGGCGCGAAGCGCGTGTAGTGGAAGGCGCCGACCGAGGGCGGCAAAGCCTCGCCGGGCATCGGGGGCAGCGGCCCGGAGGCTGCGTCGCCCGCGCGTGCGGAAGGCAGGGTGGCAGAGGTCAGGGTCATGGTCATGGCCTCAATGCAGCACGCGCGCGAGCCACGCTTGCATCGCATCGGCCGACTGCGTGACGAGCGCGGCCTGGCCGGCGAGGTAGTGGTTGCCGCCGATCACGCGCTCCTCGGTCAGCCGCGCACCGCCCGCTTCGCGCCACAGCGCGGCCGTACTCGGAAAGGTGGAGCCGTCGGCCGTGTGCGTCATCAACAGCACCGGCACCGACGTGCGCGCGAGGCAGGCCGGCCCGTCGGCCTGCGAGCCCGACGACCATTGCGAGAGCCACGAACGCAGCGTGTTGAAACGCCCCATTGCATTGGCCGCGTAGTTGACGGTGCGCGCGTCGCCCCAGATCGAACCGACCGGCCGGTCGTTGGCATCGAGCGTGGTGTCGAGAAAACGCGGGTCGCTGTGCGTGCGATACACCAGGAAGGTCTGGTCCGACGGCGCACCCGGTGTGGCGCGCAGCATGCGCAGCCGTGCCCAGACCCAGGCCTCGATGCGGTCGCGCCGCGCCAGCTGCGCCGCCCGGAAGCGCGCGACGCGGTCGGCCGCGAACGGCACCGGGTCATTGCCGGCATAGAGATCGAAGGCCGGGTCGGTCGCGAGCGGATCGGTCTCGTCGATCACGGACGGGTCGAGCCATTCGGCCAGCAGGCGCGAGCGACCGGGGTGCGCGGCGGAAAGCATCAGCGCATCGACCGGCGGCAGGTCGGCCGCCGACAGGTGCGTGGGCAGGCCGTCGACGAAGTGCGTCGCGGTCAGCTGCTCGGCCTGCGACTGGTAGAACGATGCGAGCGCCGCGCCGCCCGAGTTGCCGACCAGCACCACCCGCTTGTAGCCCTGCGCGCGCAGCCACTTCACGCCCGCGCCGAGATCCTGCAGAACGGTCTCCATCAACAGCATCGTGTCGTTGCCCGCATAGCGCGAGTTCAGGCCCATGCAGGCGATGCCGCGCGCGGCCAGCGGTTCCATCAGGTAGTGGCCCATGAAGTTGCTGGTCGGGTGCATCACGATCGCGGCAGTGCCGGTGCCCTCGCCCTGCGGCTGCATCAGCGCGCCGAAGATGCGCGGTCGCAGCGCCTGCAGGCCGGACTGGCTTTCCATCGTGACGCCGGGCTGGACGTCGATGGCGACGAGTCGGGCGTCAGGCATGCGCGGCGGCCCTGCGTTGCGCCGTCCAGGCCGCGAGCGCGGCGTGCGCGGCGCGCTGGTAGCCCTCCAGCGTGGGCTGCGTCGCGAGCTCGGTCGTCAGCTCCAGGCGAAGACCGTTCGGGTCGAAAAAATAGATCGAGTGGATGTAGCCGTCGTGGTCGGTCACGCCGATCACCTCGATGCCGTGCGCCTGCAGCCGCGCCTTCATGTCCTGCAGCGCCGCATCGGAGTCGACCCGCAAGGCAATGTGATTCACCCACCCCGGCGTGTTGGGCGAGGGCTCCGCCGCCGTGTCGTCCCCGAGATCGAAGAATGCGATGTGCGAGCCGTCGGTCATGCGAAAGAAGATGTGCACGTAGGGGCAGTGCTCGCCGGTGGAAGGCACCGTGTCCTTCTTGATCACGTGGGTGAGCGGCAGGCCCAGAATGTCTTCGTAGAAGTGCCGGGTTTCTTCGGCATCGCGGCAGCGCCAGGCGAAATGGTGCAGGCCGTGGATGGAGTGCAGCGGGGTGGGTTGCGTCATGGTGGAGGGATTGTCCCGATGCCACTTGATGCTGGGCGTCGTAACTTCTTACGACGTGATTACCCTGAGTGCCATCGCTTGAAACGCCGCCGCATCCGCCTGGCGGCCGACACACCGCTCGATGCGACGGTGGCCGTCGGCATCGTCGCCGGCATCGGCACGCCCCACCTGGCCGACGGCTTTCTGGCGGCCATGCAACGCGTGCTGCCGCTGACCTTCTGCACCGTGTTCGCGCTCGGCGCGAAAGGCCGCGTCGTCACCGTGTCGACCGCGAGCAACTACGGCGATGCGGCGTTGCAGACCTCGGAACGCTACATCGAGAACCGCTTCGACCTGCTTGATCCGAACATGGTGTGGCTGTCGGCGCGCGCGCTGCCGAAGCAGCCACAGTTGTGGCTGAGCCACCAGCGCGCGGACGAAGTGGCCGACCCGGCGTACCGCGCGGCCTGCTACGGCGACGTCGGCATTCGCGAACGCGTGTCGGTGCTGTTGCTGCTGCCGGCCGGACAGCGTGCTGCGGTGAGCTTCTATCGCAGCCTGGCGCTGCCCGAGTTCGGCGAAGAGGACTTCGCATCGATCGAGCGCCACGGCGCGCTGCTGGCGGAAGCGACGGCGGCGCACAGCCGCGGTCTGGTCGGTGCGGCCACCGCGGCGCGACCCGAATCGACCGCGCCCGACGAGCCCCGCCTGCTCGCACTCACCGTGCGCGAGCGCGAGGTCATCGGCCACCTGCTGGCCGGCCGCACCGCGAAGGAGACCGCGCGCGAAGTCGGCGTGGAACTGAGCACCGTGCGCAC
>SEGN01000042.1 GCA_004211245.1 Variovorax sp. | reverse complement strand
TGGCGCAACTGGTACTTCTCGGAGTCGAGGTACTCCTCGCTGCCCGGATGGCGCGGCAGATGTTCGAGCAATTCGTAGGCCGGCCCGTAGATGCCGTAGTTGGCCGCGAGCGTGGCGGCCAGCACGAGCCGCAGGCGGAACATCGCCGCCTCGCCACTCTGCAGCTGCGCATGCAGGATGTCGGGCGTGTTGGGCCACACGTTCGGCCTGAAATACTCGTAGCCCGGTCCTTGCGAGAGCTCGGTGAAATACTCGATCAGATCGGCCTTGGTGTTGCGCCAGGTGAAGTAGGTGTACGACTGCGAATAGCCGACCTTCGCGAGCCGGTGCATGACCTTCGGCCGGGTGAACGCCTCGGCCAGGAAGATCACGCCTGGGTGCTCGCGCTTGATTTCCGTGATGCACCACTCCCAGAACGGAAATGCCTTGGTGTGCGGGTTGTCGACGCGGAAGATCGTCACGCCCTCGGCGATCCAGTGATCGAACACGCTCTTGAGTTCGATCCACAGACCCTGCCAGTCGTCGCATTCGAAGTTGAAGGGGTAGATGTCCTGGTACTTTTTCGGCGGGTTCTCCGCGTACTGGACGCTCCCGTCCGGACGCCAGCGGAACCAGCCGGGATGTTGCTTCACGTAGGGATGATCGGGCGCGCACTGGAAGGCGATGTCCAGCGCGATCTCCAGGCCATGCGCCTGCGCCGCCGCCACCAGGTGGCGGAAGTCGGCCATCGTGCCCAACTCCGGAAGGATGTCCTTGTGCCCACCCTCGGCCGCACCGATGGCCCACGGGCTGCCCACGTCGTCGGGCTCGGTCACGAGTGCGTTGTTCTTGCCCTTGCGGTCGATCCGCCCGATCGGATGGATCGGCGGGAAGTACAGCACGTCGAAACCCATCTTCGCGATGGCCGGCAGCCGCCCTTCGACGTCGCGCAGCGTGCCGTGCCTGCCGGCGGCGCCGGTCGAGCGCGGGAACAGCTCGTACCAGCTGCTGAAGCGTGCCCGCTCGCGGTCCACGATCAGCGGCAACTCGGCGAAGCGGGCCTCGAAGCGGCGGTCCGGGTATCTGGCCGCGATGGCCGCCTGGTCCTCGTCGAGGGCCATGGCCTTCAGCGTGGCGCCGTCGATGCTGCGGTCGGCCGCACTCCGGTCCAGCCTCTGGGCCCAGGTGGTCAGCGACTTCTGGTCCGCCCCCTTGGCGCGGCCGGCCGCGCTCGCGATCTCGATGGCGCCCACCTGCGCCGCCACGCGGATGTCTTCCTCGTCGACGCGGCGCTCCAGTTCGTGCCGCCACGACGAGAACGAGTCGACCCACGCCACGACGGTGTAGGCGTAGCGGCCCGGCACCGGCGGCACGAAGTCGGCTTCCCAGATGTCGTTGTAGAGCAGCGCCATCTCGATCTCGTGCGCCGCCACGTCGCCCTCGGGACCCCAGCGGAGCATGACACGCAGCACGTCGTGTCCTTCGGCGAAACAGTGGGCCTTGACCTCGAGCTTTTCGCCGGCCGTGCGCTTGACGGCGAAGCGTCCGGCATCCACCACAGGCAGCACGGCGTCGATGATCGTGCGCACGCGCCCGTCGGCGGGCATGCCGGGGGGCGCGGCGGCGAGAAGTGCAGGAGTCTGTGTTTCAGGCATGGGTCGATGGTTTCAGGAGCAGGATGGACAGCGGCGGCAAGGTCAGGCTCAGCGAATGGGCACGGCCGTTGGCGGGTGTGTTCGAAGCCGTGACGCTGCCCATGTTGCCCCAGCCGGCGCCGCCGTATTCGATCGCATCGCTGTTGAGCAACTCCTGCCACACCCCCCCGGTCGGCACCCCGACGACATAGTTTGTACGCGGCAGCGGGGTCAGGTTGCAAGCCACCAGCACCGGCAAGCCGCCCCTGGCAGGCTTGCGCAAGAACACCAGCACGCTGGCTTCGGCGTCGTCTGCGTTGATCCACTCGAAGCCGTCCGGCGAAAAGTCGAGCTGGTAGAGCGCAGGCTCGGCCTTGTAGACACGGTTGAGCTCTCGCACGAAGCCCTGCAGCCCGGCGTGCTCCGGCTGTTCGGCCACCCACCACTCGAGCTCGCCGTCGTGCGTCCATTCGCGACGCTGGCCGAACTCGCCCCCCATGAAGAGCAGCTTCTTGCCGGGGTGCGCCCACATGAATCCGATCAGCGTGCGCAGGTTGGCGAACTGCTGCCAGTTGTCGCCCGGCATCTTGTTGACGAGCGAGCCCTTGCCGTGCACCACCTCGTCGTGCGACAGCGGCAGCACGAAGTTTTCGTTGAAGGCATAGACCAGCGAAAACGTGAGCTGGCCGTGATGGTGGCGTCGATGGATCGGATCGCGGGCGAAGTACGCCAGCGTGTCGTGCATCCACCCCATGTTCCACTTCATGCCGAAGCCGAGTCCGCCCATGTCGGTCGGTCGCGAGACCATCGGCCAGGCGGTCGACTCCTCGGCCACCGAGACGGTGTCGGGGTGCTCGCGGTACACGGCACGGTTCAGGTCGCGCAGGAAATCGATGGCCTCGAGGTTCTCCCGGCCGCCGTTGCGGTTGGGAATCCACTCGCCGTCCTTGCGCGCGTAGTCGAGGTAGAGCATCGATGCCACCGCGTCGACCCGCAGCCCGTCCAGGTGGTAGTACTCGAGCCAGAACAACGCCGACGAGATGAGGAAGCTGCGCACTTCGTTGCGCCCGTAGTTGAAGATGCTCGAGTTCCACTCCGGGTGAAAGCCCTGGCGCGGGTCGGCATGCTCGAACAGGTGCGTGCCGTCGAAGAAATGCAGGCCGTGCTGGTCGGTCGGGAAGTGCGAGGGCACCCAGTCCAGGATCACGCCGATGCCGCGCTGGTGCAGATGGTCGACGAAGGCCATGAAGTCCTGCGGCGTGCCGTAGCGCGACGTCGGCGCGAAGTAGCCGGTGGTCTGGTAGCCCCACGAGCCGTAGAACGGGTGTTCGGTGATCGGCATCAGTTCCACATGGGTGAAACCCATCTCGACCACATAGTCCGCCAGCCGGCGCGCGAGTTCGCGATAGCCCAGCATCTCGCCGTCGCGCCGCTGCCATGAACCCGGGTGCAACTCGTATACCGACATGGGCGCATCCAGCGCGTTCTTCGGGCCGCGCGCCGCCATCCACTGGTCGTCGTGCCATTCATGTTCGAGCGACCACACGCGAGAGCCCGTGGCCGGCGGAGCCTCCGCATAGAAGGCGTAAGGGTCGGCCTTGTCGACCACATAGCCGTCCTGGTGCGAAAAGATCCGGTACTTGTAGACGTCGCCACGCCGGGCGTCGGTTGCCGCACCTTCCCAGATGCCACTTCCGTCGGCACGCGCAGTCAGTGGCAGTGCGGCGTCGTTCCAGCCATTCCAGTCCCCGATGACGGAGACCGCGCGGGCGTTGGGCGCCCAGACCGCGAATGCTGCGCCCTTGCCGTCCGGGCGCAAATGGCAGCCCAGCATCTCGTGCATGTGCGCGTGAGTGCCCTCACGGAAGAGCCAGCTGTCCTGCTCGCCGAAGCGGTGTTGATCGATTTGCACGAATGAATTCCCATGTGGCCCGCGCGGCGAATGCCGCCCGGTTGGCTTGCGAGCAATTCATTGAACCGCGCAACGGCCGCGAGACGCGAGCCGACGAGGGAGCCTTGGCCTGTAGGACGGTGGCTAACACACCGGACTGGCCGGAGTCAGAGCAGCTCGGCGGCCGCGTGGATGGTTTCACGCACGCGCGGGTAGATCTGCGTGTTCCACTTGCTGCCGCTGAACACGCCGTAGTGGCCGACGCCCGCCTGCAGGTGGTGGGCCTTGAGATAAGGGCGGATGTTCGGGCAGAGGTCTTGCGCCGCCACGGTCTGGCCGACGGAGCAGATGTCGTCGCGTTCGCCTTCGACCGTGAGCAGCGCAGTGCGGCGGATGGCGGCCGGGTTGACCTTGCGCGTGCCCACGGTGAGTTCGCCGCGCGGCAGGTCGTACGTCTGGAACACCCGCTCGACCGTCTCGAGGTAGAACTCGGCGGCGAGGTCGTTCACCGCCAGGTACTCGTCGTAGAAGTTGCGGATGGTGTCGGCCTTGTCGATCTCGCCTTCGACGAGATGCTCGTACAGCTTCCTGAACTGTTCCTTGTGACGCTCCGGGTTCATGCTCATGAAGGCCGAGAGCTGCAGGAACCCGGGGTACACGCGGCGTCCCGTCCCGGCATGCGGAAACGGCACGCGGCTGATCAGGTTCTTCCTGAACCAGTCGATCGGCTTGCTGGTCGCCAGCGTGTTCACGCCGGTGGGGTTGATGCGGCAATCGACCGGACCCGCCATCAGCGTGAGGCTGCGCGGCGCCGCCGGATGGTCGTCCTCCGCCATCAACGCGGTGGCGGCCAGGGCTGCCACGCAGGGCTGGCACACCGCCACCATGTGCGCGCCGGGTCCGATCGCTTCCATGAAGTCGATCAGCTGCAGGGTGTACTGGTCGAGGCCGAAGCCGCCGTTCCAGAGCGGCACGTCGCGCGCGTTGTGCCAGTCGGTCACGTAGACGTCATGGTCACGCAGCAGGGTGCGCACGGTTTCGCGCAGCAGCGTCGCGAAATGGCCCGAAAGTGGTGCGGCCAGCAGCACCGGCGGGTGCACTGCCCTGGTGTCCTTGCGAAAGCGAAGCAGCGTGCCGAACGGCGCGGCCAGCTTGACCTCTTCGTGCACGGCGACTTCTTCGCCATCGACCTGCACCGACCGGATATCCCAGGGCGGCCGCGAATGGGTCACGCGCATGCGCGAAAAGACCTCCATCCGTGCCGCCATCTGGCGGGCCGCGGTGCGCTCGGTGCCCTCGCGCCAGAGCGCTGCGCCCATGAACTGCGCGCCGAGCCGCAGGGGTGACATCATGTCGGCTTGTGTTTGGTAGGCCCGGTACAGCATGGGCAGGCCGCAGGCAAGTTGCGGGCCAAGCGTGTCACGTGGCATGGGCCTTGCACTCGTTGCGCTGCCGACCGGCAGCCGTGTCAAGGAGACTCCAGTGGCCAAACCCGTTCTCACCATCACCAGCAAGAACTACGGCGCCTGGGCGTTGCGGGGCTGGCTCATGTGTCGCTTCGCCGGCCTCGATTTCACCGAAAAGGTGATTCCCCAGGACGACCCGGCGATGAAAGCCGAGATGCTGTTGCTGTCGTCGTCGATGCTGGTGCCGTCGCTGATGCATGACGGCCTGAAGGTGTGGGACACGCTGGCCATTGGCGAGTACCTTCACGAGATCAAGCCCAAGGCCGGACTGCTGCCGGCAGACACCAGGGCGCGCGCCCACTGCCGCGCCATTTGCGGCGAGATGCATTCGGGCTTCGCCACCATGCGTGGTGCCATGCCGATGAACATCAAGGCGAAGTTTCCCGACTTCAAGATCTGGTCGCGCGCGCAGGGCGACATCGACCGCATCGTCGAGATCTGGAAGGAGTGCCTCGCCAAGTACGGCGGCCCCTACCTGTTCGGCAAGAAGCCCGGCCTGGCCGATGCGATGTACGCGCCGGTGGTCACGCGCTTCCTGAGCTACGACGTGAAACTGCCGACCGCCTGCGCCGCCTATGCCAAGCGCATCATGGAGTTGCCCGACATGCAGGAATGGGTGGCCGCCGCGCTCGAGGAGCCCGAGGCGATCGACGAACTCGAAGCGGAGTTCTGAGTCCGGCTACGACGCCTTCACGGCCGTGACCACACAGTAGTCGAACTCGCCCCAGAAAAGGCCGAGAGCGAGCGAGCAATAGCTGGCCACGATGTGCTTGCGCCGCCAGGGCGTGAGGCGCCCACGTGCCTTCCAGAGTTCGGCCAGCGTGAAGCGGGTGGCCAGCAGCGGAATGTGCAGTGCGCTCGGTGCCACGCGCCAGCGCAGCGAGCGAACCTGCACGTCGGCAAAGCCGTGGCTGCACAGGGCGGCGACGAAGTCGTCGCGCACGGCCAGCGTCGGCACCGCCCAGCTGTCTGCCCAGAGCCGGTGCAGCCGGCCGGCGAGGCGACCTTGCCGGCGCCGCAGCAGGAAGCCGTCGACCACCACCAGCCGTGCGCCCGGCTTGAGCAGGCGCGCAGCTTCGGCGACGAAGTCGGCCTTGGTGGTGCCGCTCGCATAGCAGGCGCTTTCCACGGCCCAGGCGCCATCGGCCATGGCGGTCGGCAGGCCGGTGCGGGTGTAGTCGGCTTCGATGTGGGCAAGCCGATTCGATACGCCGGCCCGGGTGTCGAGTCGGGCTGCAATCCGGTTCTGCGCAGCCACGTTGGTCACGGTCACGGCGTAGAGGCCGGGACGGTCGTTCACCAGGGTGCGTGCGGTGGCCCCCGCGCCGCAACCGAGGTCGACGACGCACGCCGGCCCCTCATCCGGCAACCGCAGCGCGCGACCGACCACGCGGTTCATTTCGCGCAGCATGCCCTCCCGACGCAGCGGGTTCAGGCCCGGGCGCCAGTAGCCGAAATGCATGTTGTAGTCGGCGCTCCACGCGCGGTAGTCGTCGGCCACTTCGGTGAAGTACTCGTGCGTGTCGGCGGGCGTCAGGGGCGCGGCGGCAGCAGAAGAGGCGGGCGTGTTCGGGATGGGGAAGCCGGTTTGCAGGCGGGTGGTCATGGCGTTCACGCGGCGTCGCGGTGACCGGTGGTTCGGTCGCAGGCACCTGAAGTGCACGCAGTGGCGCGGCGTGCCGCCCGCCTCGCCGCGCGTTGCAGCACGTGCTCGAACACCGGCGCGATCAGCCAGCGCGGCAGCAGGTAGCGGTGGCGCGCGAGCACCGGATAGGCGCGCGCTGCAAGCGGTGCGATGACCGGGAGTCCCAGCAGCCCGCTCATCGCGCCCAGACCGACGGCGTCGTAGGCGACCCGCAGGGCAGCGACGCCGGTAAAGACGGTGCCGTCCGCATCCTGCGCGTGCATCTGGCGCATCAACTCCGCGCGCGGCGCCGGGCCGGCGCTGAAGTCGGCAGGCGAGCAATCGGTGAACCGCAGCTTGCCCTCGGTGTTGCGGGTCATCAGGTTGCGCATTTCGCCGGCGCAGAGGCGGCAGGCGCCGTCGTAATAGAGCGCGACGGGGTAGCGGGGCTGCAGGTCGGAGGTCATCGGTTCTTCTTTCTCGATATTTCAGTCAAAACAGAAATAAAAGGTCAAAAAAATACGCCTCAAATCATCGGGAGGCTGGCGTGATGGGCATCCGGGTCCTCGGGCGGCTTCGTTGCGACGTCGCCGCGCACGAACTTCTGGACGCTGGCGCCCAGGCTCAGCACCTTGTCGAGCGTGCCCGGCGACAGGCGCAGCATCTCGTCCGCCCAGGTCGCGAGCTTGTCCATGAGGTCGAGCGTGGAGCGGATGCGATCCTGGGCATCGGCCGGTTCATGGGCGAAATCGGGGCTTGCCACCAGCTCCCGCAGCATGCGCACGGTGGGGTCGAATTCGCGCTCTTTTCGCTCGCGTACGACGGTGCGGAACAACTCCCACACATCGACGCTGGTCTCGAAGTAGTCGCGCCGGTCGCCCATGGCGTGGGTCAGGCGCACGAGGTTCCAGGCTTGCAGCTCCTTCAGGCTGTTGCTCACGTTGGAGCGCGCCACGTCGAGCGTTTCGGAGATCTCCTCGGCATGCATGGGCCTGCCGTGCGCGAACAACAGCGCATGGATCTGGGACACGGTGCGGTTGACGCCCCACATCGAGCCCATCTCGCCCCAATGAAGCACGAACCTGCGTTGGATGTCGGTGAGTTGCATGCCAGCCAGTCTATGCTTTCCTTTGTTTCTGTCAATACAGAAATAAAAACTCGAATCACTGCTGGCCTCGCGCACGCAAGTTCGTCATACTGTTGATTCATACAGTATTCAGCATGACCGACACCTTCATTCCCATTCACGCGATCAAGGGCCGCGGTGCCGCCACCCGCCTGCCGCACCGGTTCGAGAAGGATGCGCGCAGCGCGTGGGACGACGGTTGGGGCACGCTCGAAAACGAGGAAGCCGAAGCGACTTCGGCGCCGGAAACCGAAGTGCGCTTCGAAGACGTGAAGTCGGTCCTGAGCGAGAACGACTCGCCCGACATCCCGTTCGACCGCTCGCTCAACCCGTACCGTGGTTGCGAGCACGGCTGCATCTACTGCTTTGCCCGACCGACCCACAGCTATCTCAACCTCTCGCCGGGGCTGGACTTCGAGACGAAGCTGATCGCCAAGCGCAACGTCGCGGAGGTGTTGCGCGCCGAGCTGGGCCGCAAGGCCTACCGGCCGAGCCAGATCGCCATCGGCACCGCGACCGACTGTTACCAGCCGATCGAACGCGAGCTGCGGCTGACGCGTGCGGTGATCGAGGTGCTGCGCGACACGAACCATCCTTTCGCCCTGGTCACCAAGTCGAGCGCGGTCGAGCACGACATCGACCTGATCGCGCCGATGGCCGCGCGCCAGCTGGCCGCGGTGTATGTGACGGTGACCACGCTCGACGCCGAACTCGCCCGCAAGCTGGAGCCGCGCGCCGCGGCGCCGCACCGGCGCCTGCGCACCATCCGCACGCTGGCCGAGGCCGGCGTGCCGGTCGGCGTGAGCGTCGCGCCGCAGATCCCGTTCGTCACCGAAGACATGGAGCAGGTGCTCGAAGCGGCCTGGGAGGCGGGCGCGCGCTGCGCCTTCTACACCGTGATCCGCCTCCCCTGGGAAGTTGCGCCGCTGTTCAAGCAATGGCTGGAACTGCACTACCCGCAGCGCGCGGGCCGCATCATGGCGCGGATCCGCGAGATGCGCGGCGGCAAGGACTATGACGCCGATTTCGCGACGCGCATGAAGGGCAGCGGCCTGTGGGCCGACCTGATCGCGCAGCGTTTTGCTAAGGCGACGCGGCGCATCGGTTTCAACCGGGAACGCATCCCGATGGACCTCAGCGCGTTCCGGCCACCCGGTTCGGCGGGGCAGGGCAGCTTGTTCTGAGGTCGCACCAGTCGCCGCCGAGCGCCTTGACCAGGAACACCGACGTCACGAGCCGCTGGCCGAGCAACTGCGTGGCCTGTCGCTCGGCGGTCAGCAGCGATTGCTGCGCGGTGATCACGTCGAGGTAGGTCGAGGCGCCGCCCTCGTAGCGCGCGGTGGCCATGTCGAACACCCGGCGGGCCGCGGCCACGGCCGACTGCGCCTGCGTGGTGGCGCGGTCGAGCGCGGCCAGGCCGCTGATGCCGTCCTCGACCTCCTGCATGGCGGTGAGGACCACGCGCCGGTAGTTGGCGACGGTGGCTTCGTAGCCGCCTTGCGCGAAGTTGACGTTCGCGCGAATGCGGCCGCCGTCGTACAGCGGCTGCGCGAGCGACACGCCCACCGACCACAGCAGGCTGGGCGCGTCGAACAGGGTCTCGATCATGCGGCTGTCCACGCCGACCGTGGGCGCCAGCGTGATGCTCGGATAGAACGCGGCCGTCGCCACGCCGATCTGGGCATTGGCGGCGGCCATCGCGCGCTCGGCCGAGGCCACGTCGGGGCGACGCTGCAAGGTCTCGGAGGGCACGCCGACCGGGATCGCGGGCGGCGTCACGGGCCGGAGATCGGGCGCCAGCGCAAACAGTGGCGCAGGCGTGCCGGTGAGTGTGGCGATGGCGTGCTCGTACTGCGCGCGCTGCCGGCGCAGCAGGTCGACCTGCGTCAGCGTCGTTTCGAGCAGAGCCTGCTGCTGGGCCACGTCCAGGCCGGACACTGCCCCGAGGTCGTGCCGGGCCGTCACCAGCTCCAGCGCGCGGCGCTGTAGCGCAATGGCGCGTTGCACCACGTCGAGCTCGATGTCGCTCGCACGCAGGTTGAAGTAGGCGGTGGCCAGGTCGGCGGTGAGCAGCAGGCGGATGTTTTCGAGGTCGGCCGCGGACTGCTCGGCCGACGCCGTCGCGCCTTCCACCAGGCGCTGGACGCGGCCGGCGAAGTCGATCTCGTAGCTTGCGGTCAGCGACAGTGCAAAGTCGTTCTGCACCGTCGAGAAATTGCTCGCGTTGTAGTTGGTGAGCGGCCGGTTGGCCGAAATCTTCAGGCGCGAGGCGCGCGTGCCCAGGCCGATCTGCGGGTAGCGCGCGGCACCGCTCGCATCGAGCGTGGCGCGGGCCTGGGCCAGGCGGGCCGACGCCAGCGCCAGCGTCTGGTTGTTGGCCAGCGCCTTTTGCTGCAGCGCGTCGAGCTGCGGGTCGCCGAAGCGTTGCCACCAGCGACCCTTGTCGGCCGCATCGTCGGGCGCGGCCTGCCGCCATGGCTGTTCGGGTTGCCAGCTCGCAGGCACCTCGACCGGCGGTGCGCGGTAGTCCGGCCCGACCGCGCAACCGGCCAGCAGCGCCAGCGCCGCCGCCATGCCGACGCCACGGTGCCACGGTCTCACGGGCTCTCCTTGCCGAGCGCGACCACGTCCCCGTCGGCCAGCGCATCGGAGGGGTTCAGCACCAGGCGATCGGTGGCGGCCAGGCCATCGAGCACCTCGACCGTTTCGCCGTAGTTGCGGCCGACCTGGACGGCGCGCAGGCGCACCTTGTTCTCGCGGTCCACCAGCGCCACCCGCGTGCCCTCGGCACGGAACAGCAGCGCGTTGGCCGGGATCGTGAGCGCCTGACTCGCCGCCAGCGGCAGCGAGACCTGCACGTAGGCGCCCGGCAGCAGCGTGCCGCTGCGGTTGGGCAGCAGCACCTCGACCTGCATCATGCGGGTGGTGGCATCGATGGCGCCGGCCGAGCGCGCCACTTCGCCCTTGAAGCTCTGGCCGCGCAGTTCGGCCTGCGTCACGACGACCGGCTGGCCGGCCTTGATCAATTGCGCATAGGCCTGCGGCACGTTGATGTACACGCGCAGCGGGTCGGTCTGCGCGAGCAGGAACAGCGCGCGGCCACCCCCGCCGGAGCCGGCATCGATCAGGTCGCCGACGTCGACGTTGCGCCGCGTGATGACGCCCGCGAACGGCGCCAGCACGCGCTTGAAGCCTTCGGTCTGCCGCAGGCGCTGCACGTTGGCGTCGGCGGCGGAAAGGTTGGCGATGGCCGAGGCGACGGCGCCGCGGCGCTCGTCCAGGTCCTGCTGCGAGACCACGTCCTTCTGGCGCAGCGCTTCCCAGCGCGCGACGGTGCTCCTGGCCAGCGAAAGGCCGGCGGCCGCCTGCTCGCGTGCGGCGATCGCCTGGGAGAGTTGCTGGTCGATTTCGGGTGTCTCGATCTCCGCCAGCAGCTCGCCCTTTTCGACGCGGGCGCCGATGTCCCTGGTCCACCGCTTGAGGTAGCCGCTCGCGCGGGCGGAGATCGGCGATTGAACGAACCCCTGCAGCGTGCCGGGGAGCGCGAGCGTCTGGCCTGCCGAGGGCGTGGTCGGCGCGGCGGTCTTGACGTACTGCACCGCATGCGCGGTGGCGTTGGCGGCCAGCGTCTTCGCATTGGCCATGCGCACGAACACCGTGCGCGCCGCGCCGATCGCCAGCAGCACGAGGATGGCCAGCACCAGCCACCGCGTGCGTCGCACGATCTGGCGCCGCCGCAGCAGCGCGTGGTCGTCGTCGGTTTCGACCGGGTGGATGGCCAGGCCCGCGTGGCGTTGCTCGGTCATGTGGGGGTGGCTCCTGAAGGCGAAACGGGGTGCGGGCTGCGCGCAGCGTTGCGATGTGCCAGCCAGCCGTGAATGCCGGCGAACACCGCCGGCACGAAGAAGAGGGTGGACACGGTGGCGAACAGCAGTCCGCCGATCACTGCACGGCCGAGCGGTGCGTTCTGCTCGGCGCCTTCGCCGATCCCGAGCGCCATCGGGATCATGCCGATCACCATGGCCAGCGCCGTCATCAGCACCGGCCGGATGCGCGTGGCGCCGGCCTCGAGCGCGGCGGACAGCGCCGGCACGCCCGCCGCGAGCCGCTCGCGCGCGAACGCCACCAGCAGGATGCTGTTGGCCGTGGCCACGCCCATCGTCATGATCGCGCCGGTCAGCGCCGGCACGCTCAGCGTGGTGCCGGTGATGAACAGCATCCAGGCGATGCCGGCGAGCGCCGCCGGCAGCGCGGTGATGATGATCGCGGCGTCGACCCACGACTGGAAGGTGACCACGATCAGCAGGTACACCAGCACGATCGCCATCGCCAGCCCGACACCGAGTCCGATGAACGAGGACTCCATGGTCTGCACCTGCCCGCGGATCGTGACCTGGTTGCCGCGCGCCAGCTTGGGCCGCAACTCGTCGACCAGCTTCTTCACCTCGCCGGCCACGCTGGCGAGGTCGGTTCCCTGCACGCTCACGTAGACGTCGATCACCGGCTGGATGTTGTAGCGCGACACGATCGCCGGTTGCCGTGCCGCCTGCGCGTCGACCAGGTTGCCGAGCAGCTGCGGTGGCTGCGCGGCCGTGCCGGCGGTGCCGACCGGCACGTTGAGCAGCGAGTCGAGCGAGTCGATCTTGTACTGCGGCGACTGCACCGCGATGCTGTAGACCACGCCGTTCTGCGGGTTGAGCCAGAAGGCCGGCGCGGTCTGCGAACTGCCGGAAAGTGCGATCAGCACGTTCTGGCCGACGTTCGATGCGGTCAGGCCGTATTGCTGCAGCCGGGTGCGGTCCATCTGCAGGCTGAGGCTGGGGCCGTCGAGCCGCTGGTGGACGTGCGCATCGACCGCGCCGGGAATCTGGCGGATCGCCTTCACCAGCTCGGCCGCGCGCGCCGCATTGCCGGCCTGGTCGTTGCCGCCGAATTGCACGTCGATGGCCGCTGGCAGGCCGAAGTTCAGGATCTGCGTGACGATGTCGGCCGGCTGGAAGAAGAACTCGACGCCTGGAAACCGCTTCGGCAACTCGGAGCGCAGCAGCGTCACGAACTCCTCGGTGGGCCGGTGCCCGTCCTTGAGGGACATCAGGATCTCGCCGTCGAGCGTGCCGATCGTGCCGGCGTTGCTGTAGGACAGGTTGATGCCGCTGTTGGGAACGCCGAGGTTGTCGAGGATGGTCTCGAGCTGATCGCGGGGAATCAGTTCGCGGATGGCCTGTTCCACCGCGTCGGCCAGCCGGGCCGTCTCCTCGATGCGCGTGCCGGTGGCGGCACGCATGTGCAGCCGGATCTGCCCGCCGTCCACGCTCGGGAAGAAGTCGCGGCCCAGCACCGGGAACAGCGCGCACGAGAGCACGCAGAAACCGAGGAAGAACGCGATGAAGCGGCCGCGCCTGGACAGCAGCGCCGACAGCACCAGCGTATAGGCGCGCCGCACTCGCTCGAACTGGCGGTCGAAGGCGCGGTAGGTGCGCTGCAGCAGGCTCGGCTTCCTGTCGGCCGAATCGGCGCCGTGCACGCCGCTCATCAGCAGCATCACCAGCGTCGGCACCAGCGTGCGCGACAGGATGTACGAAGCCAGCATCGCGAACACCACGGCCTCGGCCAGCGGCACGAAGAGAAAGCGCGCCACGCCCGACAGGAAGAACATCGGCACGAACACGATGCAGATGCACAGCGTGGAAACGAACGCTGCCGTGCCGATCTCGCCGGCGCCGGTGTCGATGGCCTCGATCAACGGCTTGCCCATGTGCAGGTGCCGCTCGATGTTCTCGATGGTCACGATCGCCTGGTCGACCAGGATGCCGACCGAGAGCGCGAGCCCGCCGAGCGTCATGAGGTTGAGCGTTTCGCCCAGCATGTAGAGCACGATGACCGAGGCCAGGATCGACAGCGGAATGGTGATTGCGATGATCAGCGTGCTGCGCCAGTTGCCCAGGAACAGCAGCACCATGGCTGCCGTCAGCGCGGCGGCCAGGATCGCTTCGGCCACGACCCCCTGCACGGCCGCCTTGACGAACAGCGACTGGTCGAACAGCGGCGTGATCTTGATGTCCTGTGGCAGGCTCTGCGCCGCGACGGGCAGCAGCGCGCGCAGGTTGGAGACGATGTCGAGCGTGGAAGCGCCGCCGTTCTTCAGCACCGACAGCAGCACGCCGCGCACGCCGTCCTGTCGCACCACGTTGGTCTGCGGGGAAAAACCGTCGCGCACGTACGCCACGTCGCGCAGATAGGTGGTGGCGCCGTTGACGGTGCGCACCGGCAGGTCGTTGAGGCCGGCGAGCTCGTTCGGCGAGCCGTTCATGCGCACGCTGTACTCGGTCGCGCCGAACTTGGCCGTGCCCGACGGCAGGATCAGGTTCTGCGCGTTGACCGCGTTCACCACGTCGACCGGAGACAGCCCGCGCGCCTGGAGCGCCTGCGTGTCCAGGTCGACCGAGATCAGGCGGTTCTTGCCGCCGTACGGAAAGGGCACCGCCGCGCCGGGGATGGTGATGAGCTGCGGGCGCAGCTGGTTCACGGCCGCGTCGAACAGCGCGTTCTCGGCGCGGGTCGGGCTCGACAGCGCCAGCTGGATCACCGGAATGCTGGAAGCCGAATACTTGATCACCAGCGGCGGCGTGATGCCCGGCGGCAGCTGGCGCACCTGGGTCTGCATCGAGGCCACGACCTGCGCGATGGCCGTCTCGATGTTGGCGGTCGGCTGGAAGAACACCTTGATGATCGACACGCCGGCCAGCGACTGCGACTCGATGTGCTCGATGTCGCTCACGGTGGTGGTCAGGCTGCGCTCGGTCTGGCCGGCGATGCGCTGCCCCATCTCCTGGGCCGGCAGGCCGCCGTAGTTCCAGATGATGCTGATGACCGGGATGTTGATCTCCGGGAAGATGTCGGTCGCCATCCGCATCAGCACGAAGGGCGTGGCCAGCACGATCAGCATCGCCATGACGATGAAGGTGTACGGGCGGCGCAAGGCCAGCTGGACCATGGACACGGGTTGTTACGTCACGGAGTGGAGGGCGCCATCATAAGGAGAGACCGCAGCACAATCGGTGCCATGAATGAGCTTTACGTTCCCGGGCGCGCCACCGCGCGATGGCTGGTGGTGATGGGCGTGTCCGGCTGCGGCAAGTCCAGCCTCGGTGCCGGGCTCGCACAGGCACTCGGCCTGCCGCTGATCGAGGGCGACGACTTCCATCCGCCGGCCAACGTCGGGAAGATGACTGCCGGCATCCCGCTCACCGACGCCGATCGCGCCGGCTGGCTCGACACGCTCGGGGCGCAGCTGGCGCAATGCCAGCACGGCGCCGTGCTCACCTGCTCGGCCCTGAAACGCGCCTACCGCGACCGTTTGCGTGCCGCCGCGCCCGGCCTGCGCTTCGTCTTCATGGAACTCCCGCGCGAGGAAGCCGAGCGACGGGTGGCGGCGCGCGCAGCGCAGCACATGTTCCCGGCCAGCCTGGTGGCCAACCAGTTCGCCACGCTGGAATCCCCGCTGGGCGAAGACGGAGTGTTGGCGGTGGACGCGACCGCCCCGCTGGCCGACCTGGTGGCGAAGGCCGCAGACTGGGCGTAGCGCGCAGCCCACGCCGTTCGGCCGGGTGGATGTATTACGCGCGGCCAGTGGGCAGTCCGGTCGCGCACGGCTAGCCTCCATGGCACGGTCCACCCAAGGAAAACAGCCCATGCCGTCCATCAGACTCGACGTCCCCCTCGAAGCCCAGGAATACGACTACTCGTGCTGGCACAGCGCGGCCTACATGGTGTGGCTCTACTGGCAGCAGAACGGCGCGGGCGCCGGGCCAATGAACACGATCGCCAGCAGCTACGCAGAATCGCAGAGCCAGGGCATCAGCGCCGCGAAGTTCATCGTGCTGGCACAGAAGGTGGGGCTGATGGCCGTGCCACCCCGGAAGACCTACACGACAAGGGCTACGTCTACTACAACGACCCGAACGGCGGCGAGCCGCTGGCCGATTCCCTGTCCTGGTTCAACACCCAGCGCTCCAAGCTGCCCGCCGCGATCATGGCCAAGAATCCGGCGGCCTACTGAACTCGCCCCAGCTCAGCCGATGACTTCAGGCCATTCCGTGTGGAAGAACTGGCCTTCGGGCTTGTCGATGCGTTCGTAGGTGTGCGCCCCGAAGAAGTCGCGTTGCGCCTGCAGGAGGTTGGCGGGCAGCCGCTCGGCACGATAGCTGTCGTAGTAGGCCAGCGATGCGCTGAAGGCCGGCACCGGAATGCCGTTGCGCACCGCCAGCGCCACCACTTCGCGCCAGTTCTGCTGCGTGCTGTTGAGCAAATCCTTGAAGAAGGGCGCGAGCATCAGGTTCACCAGCGCCGGGTCGCTGCGGTACGCCTCGGTGATGCGGTTCAGGAAACGCGCGCGGATGATGCAGCCGCCGCGCCAGATCGACGCGATGCCGCCGAAATCCAGCCCCCACTGCTTCTTCTCGCCCATGGTCTTGATGAGGTCGAAGCCCTGTGTGTAGCTGATCACCTTCGAGGCATAGAGCGCGTCGTGCACCTTCGCGACGAGGTCCTTCTTCGAGGCGCTCAGGTCGGGCCTCGGGCCCTGCAACTGCCTGCTCGCGACCACGCGCTGCTTCTTCTGCGATGACAGCACACGTGCTTCGACGGCGGCGTTGATGGTGCTGATGACCACCGCCTGCTCGGCCGCGTTGATCAGCGTCCACTGGCCCGTGCCCTTCTGGCCCGCCTTGTCGAGGATCAGATCCACGAGCGGCTTGCCGGTCTCGGGGTCCTTCTGCTCCAGCGCCTTGCCCGTGATCTGGATCAGGTAGCTCTGCAGGTCGCCTTCGTTCCATTCATTGAAGATCGCCGCCATCTCGTCGGTCGTGAAGCCGGCCGCCTGGAACAGGCTGTAGGCCTCGCAGATGAGCTGCATGTCGCCGTACTCGATGCCGTTGTGGATCATCTTCACGTAGTGGCCCGCGCCGCCCGGGCCGATGTGGATCACGCAAGGCTGGCCGTCCACCTTGGCGGCAATGGCCTCAAAGATCGGCTTCATCACCTCCCAGGTCGAGGCCGGGCCGCCCGGCATGATGGCCGG
>SEGN01000318.1 GCA_004211245.1 Variovorax sp. | reverse complement strand
CCGGCACAGAAGTTCCTGCCCTCCCCGGTGATCAGCACGGCGCGGACGCGACCGTCGCCGTGCACGCGCGCCATCACCGCATGAAGGGCGGTCAGCATGTCCATGTCCAGGCCGTTGGCCGCGTCGGGCCGGTTCAGCCTGACATGGGCCACGCCATCGGCATGCAGTGCCAGCAGTGCGGGCCCTTCGCCGATCAGCAGCTCCGGCGGCGGCATTGTCTTTTCGGGTTCTTCTTTTCCAGCCATGCGTGTCTCCATGTGGGGCTCGCCGTTCCCTAGATGAGAAAGGCCATCGAATACAGCGCGGTCTCGTTGTTCACCAGCACCACCTTCTTGCGCGCCATGCGCAGGATGCCGCCTTCGCGGCGCAGTGTGTGCTCGTTGCGCGAAGCCCAGACGGTGTCGCCGCGCACGGTGGACTCGAACACCATCGCGTTGGAAGTGACCAGGAGCTGGTCGCCGTCGTGATGGAGGATCTCGACGTTCGAGACAATGCGGCGCAGGCGCGACTGCGGCGTCTGGCTGAAGCGCTTGCCGGTGTGGAACTGGCGGATGCGCAGCGCGATGCGCGAGCGGTTGTCGTAGATGATTGACATCTCCTTCTCCGGATCGCCGCCTTCTCCATTGGCGGGAATCCAGTAGACCCCGTCGTCGGTCCACAGCGCTTCCCACTCGTCGTAGGCGTGATCGTCCTGGAAACGCGCCTCGCGGTAGATGAACTGCGTCACCTCGTCGAGCAATGCGCGGGCGTCCATCGCCAAGGTGGTCATGCCGCCTCCATCAGTGACTTGTAGTGCCGCCAGATGCCGCGCGAGGGCGTCTCGTCGGTCGCATCGCCGATGCGGTAGCCGTTTTCGTCCAGCCGCTCGCGGTGCCGGCCACGGCCCAGGTACAGCCACTCGGGGTTGCTGGCCTGGACGCCGAGCTGCGTGCGCTCGTACATCGCCGCATCGTCGGCCAGCAGGAAGCCGGCCGGCCCCACCGAACCCATGGTCTGCTGGCGCAGGCGACGGTTGATGTCGGGAGCGCCCTTGAACTGGATGGCGGTGACGTGCTGCACGGTCTGGTCGACCGCCAACGGTTGCAGCACGAACAGCTGGATCTCCGCAATGAACAGGTTCGGAAAGATCATGATGTGCGGCGTGCCGTCGATCATGATCTCGCGCGCCTTTTCCTGGCCGTACGCGGCTTCCATCTGCGCCACGTAGGCCGGCAGTTTTTCAGCCGTGGTGCCGAACCAGCTCATCGGCACGCCGCGTTTGCGGAACTCCGGCCGCAGGTCGTTCTCGGTGTGTCCCTTGCCGAAGTCGCGGGAGACGGCGGTGGAGTCGCTGCCGTACAGCGTTCCGATGCCGCTCTGCGCGACTTCGAAGATCGAGGCGTGCACGAAGGAAGGGTGGTAGCCGTCGGTCTCGTTCTCGACGAGGAACTTCCAGTTGGCCTTGACCTTGTGCTTGAGGTAGCCCGCCGTCACCTCGACCTCGCCTTCAGGCGAGTTCATGC
The DNA here is from genome assembly GCA_004211245.1 of Variovorax sp. Taxonomy (GTDB): domain Bacteria; phylum Pseudomonadota; class Gammaproteobacteria; order Burkholderiales; family Burkholderiaceae_C; genus Variovorax. The sequence goes on along the minus strand of SEGN01000318.1, from coordinate 2,193 downwards.
ACAGTGCATCGATGGCGCCCGCGGCGGCGCCCAGGTGATCGAGCAGCGACTCGCCCTCCTCGGCCAGCGAGCCGAAGACAAATCCCCGGTGCGAGGCGACCCGCGCCACCTTGCCGAGGCCGAGCGCGGACCGGTCTGCGCCCTCGTAGCCGGAAGGAAACGGGTAGCCGCGCAGCGCTCCGTCGTTGGCGAAGGTCCAGCCGTGGTACGGGCAGGTGAACGACCGCGCGTTGCCCTTCTCCGACATGCAGACGCGGTTGCCGCGGTGCGGACAGCGGTTGTGCAACAGGTTGATGCTGCCGGACTTGTCGCGCGTCATGAGGATGGGTTCCGGCCCGATCGACTTCATCACGAAGTCGTTGGGGTTCGGCACCTCGCTCTCGTGGCCCACATAGACCCAGGTGCGAGACCAGATCTTCTGCAATTCGGCCTGGTAGATGGCGGGGTCGGTGTAGAGGGAGCCGTGCACATGGTCGTCGCGCACGAGTTCGTCCCAGCGAAACGCCGGGCCCGTCGCGGTGGCGATGGGAATCACATGGTCACTGGTTCTCAAGGCATCAACTCCGTTCGTGTGCAAGCGGCTCAGGGTTGTCATCCCATCGTCGATGGTGCAATAATAGTCCGACGAGACGGACTATGTCAAGCACCGCCCACCTGTCGCTCCGGAAAGGAACCCGCCATCCATGCCCTTCGTCACCTTCATCGAACATGACGGCACCACCCGCCGCATCGACGCGCCGAGCCAACGCAGCCTGATGCAGATCGCGGTGGACAACGGCGTCAGCGGCATCCTTGGGGACTGCGGTGGCTCCTGCAGTTGCGCCACATGCCACGGCTACATCGATTCCACATGGGCCTCCAGGCTGCCTCCCATTTCCGAAACGGAGGCTTTCATGCTCGAAGGCGTGCCGGAACCACGCGAGACCAGCCGGCTCTGCTGCCAGCTGCGCATGAGCGACGAACTCGATGGCATAGTGGTGCATCTGCCGGCCGAACAGGCCTGATCCTCAAGGCGGCGAAGGCGCCGGGTTCACATAGGCCATGAGGCACTCCTGCGTCATCGTCGCGAGTTGCAGTCCCTGTCGATCGTGTACCGATCCGATCGAAAGCCCGCGGCCGGCGCTTGCGCAGGGGCTGGTGCAATTCACGTGCAGCCACTGGTCCGCCCGTACCGGGCGATGCAGCCAGAGCGCATGGTTCAGACTGGAAATGTAGAGTTGCCGTCCACGCAGGTCGCGCAGATGCAGGCCCAGTGAACTGAAGTTGAGCCACCAGTCCGAAAGGTACGCGAACGCCGCCGCGTGCACGGCGGCGTCGTCCGGCAGCGGATGACTGGCCCGCATCCAGAAGCGGAAACGCCCGCTCATGTGGTCGGGCGACAGCTGGCGCGACGGCTCCGGGATGCGGAAATCGATGCTGGGCTTGCGATCCTGCGAATAGCCGCCCAGGAGCGTGATGTCCTGCATCAGCCCGGGCTCCACCTCCCCGAGTCGCGGCAGGTCTTCCGGGTCCTCGCCCTGCGGCGCCGTGCTCGTGGCGCCGTGCGTGGGGGCCTCCAGCGGCAGGGCGCACGTCACCTGCGCGTCCAGCACCGTCCGGCCGTTGCCCTGCGCGGCGCGCACATGGCGCGAGCTGAAACGCTTGCCCTCCTGCAAGGCCGTCACCTGGAAATCCACGTCTTCATCGGGCATCGCACCCTGCATGAACAGGAACTGCATCATCGTCGGCGCGCGTTCGGCGGGCACGTCCATCAGCGCGGCCATCATGGCCTGGCCGAGCAGTTGGCCGCCGTAGGAGCGACCGTTGCTGTTCGCGTCGCCATGACGGCTGCGCCACTTCCCCTCGCCCTGCCCTTGCAAGGTGAGAAGTTCTTCGATGTGAAGTTCGTCCCATGCGCCCTCTTTCATGCATCAACCCTTCGACGTGAGGCGGCGATGGCCCGCCGTGCGCGGCACGATGCCGGGCTTGAGACGCCAGTTGGGGCCGAAGTCGGCCAGCGGATGGGTGGGCATGGCCTCTTCCTGTTCGAGGCCGCGCAGACGTGCCTCGTACGCATCGAGGCAGGTGTGCCGCATCGCTTCGTCGGTGTATTGGATCGAGAAGCCCACGAAGGGCTCGAGCACCTGCATCCCGGCGTAGCCGAAGGTGCCATGCTGCAGGTGCCAGAGAATCACGTCCCGCTGGCCCAGCAGG
>SEGN01000317.1 GCA_004211245.1 Variovorax sp. | reverse complement strand
GCGGGCAACCCGCTTCCGTACGCGCTGTTCGGCATCGCCGTGCTGGGCCTCACCATCGTCTGGATGAAACCGGAGCCTGCCGCCGCACCCGTGGCTGGCGCGGCCGTGCCCAAGGTGGCGTTCGCCGATGTACAGAAGGTGCTGGAGCAGCGCTGCTACCAATGCCATGGCGCCGCGCTGCAGATGAAGAACGTGCGCGTCGACTCACCCGACCAGGTGGCGGCGCATGCCCAGGGCATCTACCAGCAGGTGGTGGTCACGAAGATCATGCCGATGAACAATGCGACGGGCATCACCGATGCCGAGCGCGCGCTGATCGGCAAGTGGTTCGAGGCCGGCGCCAAGACCGGCAACTAGCGCGCAGCGTTCGCCAGTTCGATCGCCAGGCGGTTGTGACGCTCCACCAGCGGCCCGAGGTCGACCGTGGCGAGCCGGCCCTCCCGCACCACCACGCGGCCGTTCACCACCGTCCACGCGGCGGCGGGGCTGGCGCACAGCAGCAGGCTCGCGACCGGGTCGTGCACGGCACCGCCGGCGAAGCCCAGCGTGCGCAGATCGAACAGCGCCATGTCGGCGCACATGCCAGGCGCCAGCTGGCCGATGTCCTTGCGGCCCAGCACTTCGGCGCTGCCGCGCGTGGCGATCGCCAACGCGTCGCGCGCCGTCATTTCGCTCGGCCCGTGATCGCAACCGAAGGGGTCGAGCGAGCGCCGCACGCGTGCCATCAGCAGCGCGCTGCGTGCTTCCCCGAGCATGTGGGAGCCGTCGTTGCTGGCGCTGCCGTCCACGCCAAGGCCGACCGGCACACCCGCGTCGATCATCCGGCGCACCGGCGCCAAGCCCGAGGCCAATCGCATGTTGCTGCAAGGGCAGTGGGCCACGCCGGTGCGCGTTTTCGCGAAAAGTGCGATGCCTGCCTCATCGAGTTTCACGCAGTGCGCATGCCAGACGTCGTCGCCGAGCCAGCCGAGGTCGCGTGCGTATTCGGTCGGGGTGCAGTTGAACTTCTCGCGCGAATAGGCGACGTCGTGGTCGTTCTCCGCCAGGTGGGTGTGCAGCCGCACGCCCTGTCCCTTGAACGAGCGTGCAAGGGCCGCGGCCTCGCGCATCAGGTCGCGGCTCACGCTGAAGGGCGAGCAGGGCGCCACGGCCACGTTGATCATCGAGCCGTGCGAGGCATCGTGGAACGCTTCGATGAGGCGCTGCGTGTCCTTCAGGATCGCGTCCTCCCGCTCGACCACGCTGTCGGGCGGCAGGCCGCCGGCCGAGGCACCCACGCTCATGCTGCCGCGCGTGGCGACGAAGCGCATGCCGATCTCCTGCGCGGCCTCGATGCTGTGCTCCAGCCGAACGCCGTTCGGAAAGATGTAGAGGTGGTCGCTGCTGGTGGTGCAGCCCGACAGCAGCAACTCGGCCATCGCGATCTGCGTCGACACCCGCACCATCTCGGGCGTGAGGCCGGCCCAGATCGGGTACAGGCCGCGCAACCAGCCGAACAGCTCCGCGTCCTGCACGCCCGGGATGGCGCGCGTCAGCGTCTGGTACATGTGGTGGTGCGTGTTGACCAGGCCAGGAATCACCACATGGCCGCGCGCGTCGATCACCTCGTCGGCGTCTTGCGGCAGAGCGGCCGCAGGGCCGATGGCCTCGATCAGGTTGTCGCGCACGAAGATCGATGCGTTCTTCGGTTCGGTTCGTGCATCGTCGAAAGCGGCGATGCAATCGGCGTTGCGGATGAGCAGGGTGGTCATGACGCGTGACAATCTGGATGCGTGGAGAACGAAAGCAATGGCATGGAGACAACGAACATGATGACGCTGGTGCTCGGCGCGGGCAAGGCCGGTGGCTCGATGGCGCAGGCGCTCGAGGCGCTGTGGCCGGCCGACGCGCCCCTGTCGGGCCTGGTGGTCACGCGCTACGGCCACATTCCGCCGCGGCCCGCGGGGCTGTCGCGGCGCATCGAACTGGTCGAAGCGGCGCACCCGGTGCCAGACGCCGCCGGCGAGCAGGCGGCGCAGCGCATGCTCGCGCTGACCGAGGGACTGACGGCCGACGACCTGGTGCTGTGCCTGATCTCGGGTGGTGGATCGTCGCTGCTGGTGCTGCCGGCCGACGGCCTCACGCTGGCCGACAAGCAGCGCATCAACAAGCAATTGCTGGACAGCGGCGCGAACATCGTGGAGATGAACTGCGTTCGCAAGCACCTGTCGCGCATCAAGGGTGGCCGGCTGGCCGCGGCCTGCGCGCCGGCCAGGGTGGTGACGCTCACCATCAGCGACGTGCCGGGCGACGACCCGGCCATCATCGCGAGCGGCCCCACGGTGCCCGACCTCTCGACCTGCGCCGATGCGCTGGCGATCCTCGACCGCTATCGCATCGAGGTGCCGTCCGGCGTGCGCGCCGATCTGGAAAGCGGCGCCCTCGAGACGCCCGACCCGCAAGACGCGCGGTTCGGCGGCAACGAGGTGCATCTGATCGCCACCCCGCAGCAATCGCTCGAAGCGGCGGCCGCGGCGGCGCGTGCGGCGGGCATCGAAGCGCACATCCTCAGCGACGAGATCGAAGGCGAATCGCGCGAGGTGGGCAAGGTGCACGCGGCGCTGGCACGTTCTGTCGCGCTGCGCGGCGCGCCGTTCGCGCGCCCGTGCGTGGTTCTGTCGGGCGGCGAAACGACCGTCACCATCCGTCCGCGCCAGCCTGGCCAGCCGAAGGGGCGCGGCGGGCGCGCGGGGGAGTTCTGCATGGGGCTTGCGAGCGCCCTGATGGGCATGCCCGGCATCTGGGCCGTGGCGGCCGACACCGACGGCATCGATGGCGTGGAAGACAACGCCGGCGCGTTCGTCACGCCCGACACGCTGGAGCGCGCTGCAGCAGCGGGACTCAAGCTGCCGGCGTTTCTGGACCGCAACGACGCCTACGGCTACTTCGACGCGATCGGCGATCTGCTCGTCACCGGGCCGACGCACACCAACGTCAACGACTTCCGGGCGCTGCTCATCCTGTAACGCGTGGCAGCGGCAGCGCCGTCTTGTAGCGCACCTGCTTCAACGCGAAGCTGGAGCGGATCTTCTCCAGCCCGCTGATCGGCGTCAGCTGTTCGAGGATGAATTTCTCGAGCGCGGCGATATCGGCCACCGCCACGCGGATCAGGTAGTCGCTGTCGCCGGTCATCAGGTAGCACTCCATCACCTCGTCGTGCTCCACGATGCGCTGCTCGAACTCGGCCAGCGACGCCTTGCTCTGTGTCGTCAGGCTGATCGAGATGAACACGTTGAGCCCGAGGCCGAGCGCCGTGGCATTGGCGATGGCCACATAGCGATCGATCACGCCGGCCGCCTCCAGCGCCTTCACACGCGCCAGACAGGGCGACGGCGAGAGGTGAACACGGCGTGCGAGTTCGACGTTCGACAGAGCGCCGTCGTGCTGGAGTTCGTCGAGGATGCGGAGATCGATGGCGTCGAGCTTCATAGCGTGCTGCATTTTCGAGAAATTGCGGCAGTTTATGCTGCATCGCTTGCTCGATGCCGCGGTGCACGGCAACACCTTTTGCACGTCTGCTTCTACAGTGGCGGGATGAACGCCCATTCCTCGCCCCAACTCGCCGCCCTGGCCGATGCCGTCGACCCCGATCCTCAGGAGACCGCCGAGTGGCGCGAAGCGTTCGCGGCGCTGGTGGCCGTCCACGGGCCTGCGCGTGCGCGGCAGATGCTCGACGAGTTGTCGCGCACGGCCCGCCAGCAGCGCATCGGCTGGCAGCCCGAGCTGTCGACGCCGTATGTCAACACCATCGCGGTCGAGGAGCAGCCCGTGTTCCCGGGCGATCTCGCCATCGAGGAGCGACTGGGCGCGCTGATGCGATGGAACGCACTCGCGATGGTGGTGCGGGCGAACCATTCCTACGGCGAGCTCGGTGGCCACATTGCAAGCTACGCGAGCGCGGCCGACCTGTTCGAGGTGGGCTTCAATCATTTCTTCCATGCGCGTGATGCGGGGCATGGCGGGGACCTGGTCTTCTTCCAGCCGCACAGCTCGCCGGGTGTCTACGCACGCGCCTACCTCGAAGGCCGCCTGGACGAGAACGACCTGCGGCACTACCGCCAGGAACTGAGCGCGCCGGCCGCCGGCGCGCGCGGCCTCAGCAGCTACCCGCATCCCTACCTGATGCCCGACTTCTGGCAGTTCCCGACCGGCTCGATGGGCATCGGCCCGATCAGCTCCATCTACCACGCGCGCTTCATGCGCTACCTCACCGACCGCAAGCTGCTCGACTGCACGCCGCGCAAGGTTTGGGGCGTGTTCGGGGACGGCGAGATGGACGAGCCCGAATCGATGAGCGCGCTCACGCTGGCCGCGCGCGAAAAACTCGACAACCTGGTGTGGGTCGTCAACTGCAACCTGCAGCGTCTCGACGGCCCCGTGCGCGGCAACGGCCGCATCATCGACGAGCTGGAGAAGCTGTTTGCCGGTGCCGGCTGGAACGTGATCAAGCTCGTCTGGGGCAGCGACTGGGACGGCCTGTTCGCGCGCGACACCACCGGCGCCCTGGCGCGTGCCTTCGCGCACACGGTCGACGGCCAGATGCAGACCTTCGCGGCCAAGGACGGCCGCTTCAACCGCGACACCTTCTTCGGCCAGAACGAGGAGTTGGCCCGTCTCGCGCAGGGCATGACCGACGAGCAGATCGACCGCCTCAAACGCGGCGGTCACGATCTCGTGAAGATCCATGCGGCCTACGCGGCCGCTGCGGCGCACCAGGGGCAGCCGACCGTGATCCTGGCCCATACCAAGAAGGGCTATGGCATGGGCAGCGCGGGGCAGGGCCGCATGACCACGCATTCTCAGAAGAAGTTCGAGAGCGCCGACCTGATCGGTTTCCGCAACCGCTTCAACCTGCCGCTGTCGGACGAGCAGGCGACCTCGCTCGAATTCTTCAAACCGGCCGACGACAGCCCGGAGATGCAGTACATGAAGTCCCATCGCGCAGCGCTCGGCGGTGCCATGCCGCGGCGCGAGACGGCCTGCGACGTGGTCGCCAAGCCCGAGCTCGCGGCGTACGCGCAATTCGCCGTCGCGGCCGAGGGCAAGGAGATGAGCACCACCATGGCCTTCGTGCGCATGCTCGGCGCGCTGCTGAAGGACAAGGCGCTCGGCCCGCGCGTGGTGCCGATCGTGGCCGACGAGGCGCGCACCTTCGGCATGGCCAACCTGTTCAAGCAGGTCGGCATCTACTCGAGCGTGGGCCAGCGCTACGCGCCCGAAGACATCGACACCATCCTGAGCTACCGCGAGGCCACCGACGGGCAGATCCTGGAAGAGGGCATCAGCGAGGCCGGCGCCATCGCGAGCTGGACCGCCGCGGCGACGAGCTACAGCGTGCACGGCCTGGCGATGCTGCCGTTCTACATCTACTACTCGATGTTCGGCTTCCAGCGCGTGGGCGACCAGATCTGGGCCGCGGCCGACCAGCGTGCGCGCGGCTTCCTGCTCGGCGCCACGTCGGGCCGCACCACGCT
>SEGN01000716.1 GCA_004211245.1 Variovorax sp. | reverse complement strand
CCGTTTCCAAACAGTTGGTCGCTGCATGTAGCGCGATCCGAGGCCCCGGCCGGAGGTCGCATTAAAAGGAGTAGACCTTGAGTCTGAATCGCAGTGAGAAAGAAGCAGTCATCGGTGACGTGACCAGCCTCGCCGCAAAAGCTCAAACGCTCGTTCTGGCGGAATACCGTGGCATCACGGTTGCCGATATGACCAAGTTGCGCAACGAAGCGCGCAGCAAGGGTGTGACCCTCAGCGTGTTCAAGAACACGCTGGCACGCCGTGCTGTCGCGGGTAGCGCATTCGAAGTCCTCGGCGACCAGATGACCGGCCCGCTGATCTACGGTTTTTCCGTCGACGCCGTGGCTGCCGCGAAAGTGGTGGCCGATTTCGCGAAGACCAACGACAAGTTGGTGATTCGCGGTGGCGCCTTCGGTGGCAAGACCCTGGACGTGGACGGCGTGAAGCAACTGGCCAACATTCCTTCGAAGGAAGTGCTGCTGGCGCAATTGCTGGGCTTGATGCAATCCCCGATCTCTCGTACCGCCCGCGTGCTCGCGGCGCTGGCCGAGAAGCGCGGTGGTGGCGAAGCTGCACCCGCCGATGCACCGGCAGAAACGCAGGCTGCATAAGCCTCGCGCTCGACAAATTCAACCCAATTGTTAGGAAACAAAAATGGTGTTAGGAAACAAAAATGGCATTCGATAAAGACGCATTTCTGACCGCGCTCGACAGCATGACGGTCCTGGAACTCAACGACCTGGTGAAAGCCATCGAAGAGAAGTTCGGCGTGAGCGCCGCAGCCATGTCGGCTCCCGCTGGCGCCGGTGGTGGCGCTGCCGCCCCCGCTGCCGAAGAGCAGACCGAGTTCAACGTCATGCTGATGGAAGCTGGCGCGAACAAGGTGTCGGCGATCAAGGCCGTGCGCGAAATCACCGGTCTGGGCCTCAAGGAGGCCAAGGATCTGGTGGAAGCCGCTCCCAAGGCCGTCAAGGAAGGCCTGTCCAAGGCTGACGCCGAAGCCGCCAAGAAGAAGCTGGAAGACGCTGGCGCCAAGGTGGAACTGAAGTAATTCAGTCTTGCCAGGGGCTGGAGGTGCCTGAAAAGGCCCTCCAGCCTTTCGCGCTTTCAGAGCGCACCTGAAAGATGACTCTTCACAGGGTGTTTTTCGAGTGTTTTCTGACCCCGACTGCAGAAGACCCCTTGGTTCGGGTGATGTGCAATGCATCACCGTCCGCCAACGGCTGGTAGTGGCCAGCCGCCAAGGAGTGGTGCATTTGCAC
>SEGN01000715.1 GCA_004211245.1 Variovorax sp. | reverse complement strand
GCTCGCGGTCGAAGTGGCGCACGCACTGGGCTATCACTACCTCGATTCCGGCGCGCTCTACCGCGTGACCGGGCTCGCCATGCGCCGCGCCGGGCTTTCCGCCGAGCCGGCTCACGCCGCCCAGATTTCAGAGATGGCGCGCACGCTGCCGCTGCGTTTCTCGGCCGGCAAGGTTTTGCTGGACGGCGAGGACATCACCGACGCCATCCGCAGCGAGGCGGCCGGCATGGACGCCTCCCGCGTGTCGGCGCTGCCGCAGGTGCGCGAAGCCCTGAAGGCACTTCAGTTGAGCTTCCGCACCCTGCCCGGCCTGGTCGCCGACGGGCGCGACATGGGCACCGTGATCTTCCCGGACGCACCGCTCAAGGTGTACCTGACGGCCAGCGCCGCCCACCGGGCCGAGCGGCGCCATAAGCAGTTGATTTCAAAGGGAATTTCAACTACACTCGACAGTCTTCGCGCCGACTTGGAGGCCCGTGATGCCCGGGACTCTTCCTCGATCGTGCAGTCGGTCGATCAGGTGTTGGACTGGTGGCAGCAAGTGCAGCCTTTCGGGTCCGCCTGAAGGCATCGGTCCCAGCAAGCCCCCGCCGCGCGACAGCGCACCGGTTTGCCGGGTTTTTCAACTCAACCCGGGCTCTGCGCCCACAACCGCCGTCTCCAGACCCCACGCAGTCGCAATGGTGTGCCTGCAAACCCTGCCTGACGGAAGGAAATATCAATGTCTGAATCATTTGCCGATCTGTTCGAAGAGTCCCTGAAGCGTTCCGAAATGCGCACCGGCGAGGTCATCACGGCCGAAGTCGTGCGTGTCGAACACAACCACGTCGTCGTCAACGCCGGTCTGAAGTCCGAAGCGTATGTGCCGATCGAGGAGTTCAAGAACGACAAGGGCGAACTCGAAGTGCAGGCCGGCGACTTCGTTTCCGTTGCCATCGGCAGCGTCGAAAACGGCTACGGCGACACCATCCTCTCGCGCGATACCGCCAAGCGCCTCGCCTCGTGGATGAGCCTCGAAAAGGCGCTCGAATCCGGCGACTTCGTCACCGGCACCACCAGCGGCAAGGTCAAGGGCGGCCTCACGGTGCTCGTCAACGGCATCCGCGCGTTCCTGCCGGGCTCGCTGATCGACACGCGTCCGATCAAGGACCTGACCCCGTACGAAAACAAGACCCTCGAATTCAAGGTCATCAAGCTCGACCGCAAGCGCAACAACGTCGTGTTGTCGCGCCGTGCCGTGGTA
>SEGN01000316.1 GCA_004211245.1 Variovorax sp. | reverse complement strand
CCGAAGGAGTGGGTGCACGACGAGTGGCTGGCCATCGTCGCATCGGCGATCGGTCGCGTCGACGTGATCGAGGATGCCCTCATCGACTACCGGCAGCACGAGAACAACCAGATCGGCGCGCGGCGCGACAGTTTCATGGGCAAGGTGAGAAAGGCCCTGGCGTCGCGCGGCACCACGCATGCGGATCGCGCTTTCAAGGCGGAACTCCTGCTCGAACGGCTGGCGGCGCTGGGCGACGCGGTCGCACCGGATACCATCCGCAAGCTGCGCGACAAGCTCGTGCACCAGCGTTTTCGTGCCGCGCTGCCGCCGTCCCGGCTTGCACGCTGCGTCCCCGTGCTGCGCGAGGCCATGACGGGCCGCTACGACAAGTTCGGCCGCGGCATCCGCGGGGTGGTGCGCGATCTCTTTGAGTCTGTCTGAACTGCGAATGTCCCCCAATGCCTGACGAAAACGCCATCACTGCTGCCGCGAGGCCGACCGTCGTCGTCGTCATTCCGTTCTACAACGGCGCAGACTTCATCGAGCGTTCGGTCAAGAGCGTGTTCAACCAGACGGTGCCGGCGCATGAAGTGATCGTCGTCAACGACGGCTCGCGGCCCGAAGAGCGTGAAGCGCTCGGCGCACTGGCGGCGCGCTACCCGTTCCGGATCATCGACAAGGAGAACGGCGGACAGGGGACGGCCCGCAATGCCGGGGTGGCGGCGTCGACGGCGGACTTCATTTGTTTTCTCGACCAGGACGACTTCTACCTGCCGAACCACATTCAGATCCTGGTCGACGGGATTCCGGCGGGCGATGCGCGCTTCGGCTTCGTCTACGCCGACCTGTACGAAGCCGATGTCGATGGCAACGTGGTGCGCACGTCGCTCGTGAAGGAGCACGCGAAGCACCATCCCAAGCAGAGCATCTTCGACCTGTTGCGTCACGACATGTTCGTGCTGCCCTCGGCTGCGCTGGTGAGCCGCGTGGCGTTCGACGCCGTGGGCGGCTTCGACGGCCAGTTCATGGGCTACGAAGACGACGATCTCTTCCTGCGGATCTTCCGCAAGGGCTACAGCAACCATTTCATCGACCGTGCGGTGACGGTCTGGTGCATCCACGTGGAGAGCACCTCGTTCGGCATCCGCATGATCCGCAGCCGCTTCCGCTACTTCAAGAAGCTCATCGCGATGTTTCCCGACGAGCCGCGGCGCGGGCGCTTCTATTTCCGCGACCAGTTGATGCCGCGCTTCGGCAAGTTCTTCGTGGACCACGCGATCGAGGCGATCAAGCTCGACAACGAATACCGCGCCGAGATGTTCGCCGTGCTCTCGGAGTACACCGACATGGTGCTGGCCAACCCGTACATGGGGCGGCGGCGCAAGGCCAAGCTGCGCATCACGCGCTTCTTGCTGAGGCACAGCACCCCGGGCATCGTGCGGGCCATCGGTTCGGCGACCCGCTTGCCGCTGATCCGCGGCTTTCGCAAGCTCTACAAGACCGAGCCCTGACGGGCTGCGCGCACGGCGCGGCGGAAGCGCCAGAAGGCAGGGGAGGCCCACACCTTCAGCAGGCTGGCGACGTGCCAGTACAGGTGCTTCCGGTTGCCGTGGCTCGCGCGCTGCGCCGCGTGCTGCGCCATCAGGTCTTCGCCAACCTGCAGCCGCCAACCCGCCAGTTGCGTGCGCGCGCAGATGTCGAAGTCTTCCCCGTACATGAAGAACCGCTCGTCGAAGCCGCCGACGTCGCGGTAGGCACGGCTGCGAAACAGCATGAACAGGCCCGGGATCCATTCGGGCGCGGCGGGGATCGGGTAGCCGGGCCGTTTGCGCGTGAGGATCTCCAGCGGCGTGATGATCGCGCGGTGCTGCTCCGGCGCGGCCTTTCCGGGTTCGAGGATGCGCGGGGTCAGCAAGCCCGCGTCAGGCCTTGCCTGCGCAATCAGCGGGGCGAGCACGTCGCGGTCGAAACGCATGTCCGGGTTGAGCACCAGGAACCAGTCGGTTTCGCAGCGGCCGAACGCCTGGTTGTGGTTCGCGCCGAAGCCTTTGGCCACGGAATTCGAGATCCGCTCGAGCGGGAAGCGCAACGAGAGGCCGGCCAGCACGTCGGGCTCCGGGATGTTGAGCGTCAGGATCACGCTGGCGATCGAGCCGGCGCTGAACTCGTTCAGCTGCTCCAGCAGGGGCCTGATCAATGCCTGTTGTCCATGGCTCACGATCGAGACCGTGATGCGTTGCGCTGGATCGGAAGGGGTTGTGGGCATGGTCTAATTTCGACCGGGAATTCTAGGGTTCCCGTCCCGCCCTCCCCATGATTGCCCTGACCGTCATCAGTTTCCTCGTCGCCGCGATTGCCGTGCTGGTGTTCATGCGCCGCGCGCGCCGCCATGCGCGCCGCTATGCGGCCGACATGCCGCAGCGCTTCCACAAGGGCCACGTGCCGCGCCTGGGCGGTGCCGGCATCTTCATCGGCATGGGCGCGGCCTGGCTGGCGGCGGGCTGGTTCGGCGACCCGTTCAACGTCGGTTGGCCGGTCAGGGCGTCGGGGCTGATGCTGCTGTGCATCGCGCCGGCCGTGCTGGGCGGCATCACGGAGGACGTCACGCAAAAAGTCAAGGTGCGCTGGCGACTCGGGCTGACGCTGGGTTCCGCGCTGCTGCTGTGCTGGCTGCTCGGGCTGGGCGTCTACCGCACCGGCTTTCCGTTCGTGGACGGGTGGATGCGGGCCATGCCCTATGCCGCCGTCCTGTTCGCGGCGCTTGCCATCGGCGGACTGCCGCACGCCTTCAACATCATCGACGGCTACAACGGGCTGGCCGGCACGGTCGCGGTGCTGGTGTGCCTGGCCATCTCGCACGTGTCGCTGCAGGTCGGCGATCGGCAACTGGCTGCGATGGTGATCTGCCTGGTGGGCGCCACCATGGGCTTCCTGATGTGGAACTACCCGCGCGGCAAGATCTTCGCCGGCGACGGCGGCGCCTATGTGTGGGGCATCGTGATCGCGGTCGCCTGCGTCACGCTGGTCCAGCGGCATTCGGCGGTGTCGCCGTGGTTTCCGATGCTGTTGCTCATCTACCCGGTGTGGGAGACGTTGTTCTCGATCTACCGAAAGCTCGCGCGCGGGCAGTCGCCCGGCATGGCGGATGCACTGCACTTCCACCAGCTGATCTTCCGGCGCATCGTGCGGGTGGCGTTCGAGGACAACGAGGCTCGCCAGCTGCTGTCGCGCAACAACCGCACCTCGCCCTACCTCTGGATGTTCGCCGCGATGTCGGTGGTGCCGGCGGTTCTGTTCTGGAACAACACCCTGATGCTGATGCTCTTCTGTCTGTTGTTCGTCATGACCTACGTGGCGGCCTACCTGATGATCGTGCGCTTCAAGGTGCCGCGCTGGCTGCGGCCTTGAATCCTCCTCCCTATTCCACAGCTCCGGAGCGTGACCGCCCATGACCGATCCCGTCCTCAACATTCCGCCGCGCGACAAGGCCGAAATCCTGGCGCAGGCACTGCCGTACATCCGCAAGTTCCACGGCAAGACCATCGTCATCAAGTACGGCGGCAATGCCATGACCGATCCGGCGCTGCAGGCCGACTTCGCCGAAGACGTCGTGCTGCTCAAGCTCGTCGGCATGAACCCGGTGGTGGTGCATGGCGGCGGCCCGCAGATCGAGGCGGCGCTGAACCGGCTCGGCAAGAAGGGCCACTTCATCCAGGGCATGCGCGTGACCGACGACGAGACCATGGAAGTGGTCGAGTGGGTGCTGGCCGG
>SEGN01000315.1 GCA_004211245.1 Variovorax sp. | reverse complement strand
AGTACTTGAGGATGCTTCTGCGATCGATGCGGTTCATGTCGTCTCCTTGTGAAAATTCAGCGGCCGGTGAAGACCGGCTTGCGGCGCTCGCGGAAGGCCTTGACGGCCTCGGCATGGTCAGCCGTGAGGTTCGACAGGCACTCGTACGCGACACCTGCGTCGAAGTAGCTGTGGAACAACTGGCGCAGCGGCAGGTTGGTCGTGACCTTGCTCCAGCGGATCGCCTTGGTCGCGCCGGCGGCGAGGCGCTCGGCCATCGCGTCGACCGCGGCGTCGAGTCCGGCGCGCGGCACCACGTCGGTGATCAGGCCGATGCGCTCGGCCTCGGCGGCCATCATGAGTTCGCCGGTCAACAGGTATTTCTTGGCCTTGGCATAGCCGACCATCTGCGGCCAGATCAGGGCACCGCCATCGCCGGCGACCAGGCCCACGCTCACATGCGGGTCGCCGATCCTGGCTTCGTCCGACGCGATGATGATGTCGCACAGCAAGGCGAGGCTGGCGCCGAGCCCGGTCGCATGGCCATTGAGCCGGCAGATCAGCGGCTTCTCGAGGTCGAGCTGCGAGTAGACGATGTCCTTGGCCTCGCGCGCGGTTTTTTCGAACTCGTCGGGCTCGTCGACCGACAGCTGCATCCAGTCGATGTCGCCGCCGGCGCAGAACGCGCTGCCGTTGCCGGTGAGCACGACGATGTCGGAGTCCGGGTCGCGCTGCACGTCGGTGAACACGCGCGAGAGCTCGTGGTGCAGGCGCGCGTTGACCGCATTGCGCTGTTCCGGCCGGTTCAGCAGCACGGTCAGGATGCGGCCGCTGCGGCGGAACTCGATGCACTGGTAGGAGGCGAAGTCCATGGATGTCCTTGTCAGGCGATGGCAGCCGGCGCCGCGTGGGCGAAGGCCATGAAGTGCTGATCGGCCGAGCCCCACAGTTGCTCGTTGACCCGCGCGCGGCGCAGGTAGTGGCTGGCGGCGTATTCGTCGGTGACGCCGATGCCGCCGTGCAGCTGCACGGCCTCCTGCGTCACGCGCCGGGCGCTTTCGCCGATCAGCGCCTTGGCGGCATGAACGTCGCGCGCGGCATCGGGGGCGCCGGCCTGCAGCGACGCGATCGCCTGGTCGAGCACGGCCCGGCTTTCGCCGAGCGCAACATACATGTCGACCGCGCGGTGCTGCAGCGCCTGGTAGGTGCCCAGCGGGTTGCCGAACTGACGGCGGGTCTTGAGGTAGTCGAGCGTGAGATCGAACGCGGCCGACATCGCACCGTGCGAATCGGCTGCGGTCGCCAGCGCGGCGAGCCAGAGCGCGTACTGCACGTCGGCCAGCCCCACGGACGCGATCCGGGTCGCCTCGGCGCCCTCGAACGTCAGGGTCGCGGCACCGCGACCGTCGAGCAGCGGATACGGCTGGCGCGTCACGCCTGCCGCGTTCGCATCGAGCAGCCACAAGCCGTCGCCGCTGCACACCAGCAGACGGTCGGCGATGTCGGCGTCGACCACCACCTGCTGCCGACCGTGCAGGCGCCCGGCCTCCACGCGCACCGATGCGGCTTCGAGCAGGCACGCGATGCGCAGTTCGCCTGCCTGCAGGCGCGGCAAGAGCGCATCGCGCTGCACCGCGTCGCCGCCACGCGCCAGCAGGTACGGCGCGACCACGCCGGCCGACGTGAGCGGCTCGGTCAGAAGCGCACGGCCGGCCGCCTCGGCCAGCAGGCAGATCGAGCCGACCCGCAGTCCCAGGCCGCCCGCTTCCTCGGGCGTGGCCACGCCGAGCCAGCCCATGTCGGCCAGGTCCTTCCAGACGGCAGTGCTGAAGCGGCGCTCGGCGCCCGACAGGCGTTGTCGCACGTCGAAGCGGTAGCGCTCGGCGGTGTAGCGGCGCGCCGCATCGTCGAGCGCGGCATCGGTTTCGTCGAGCCAGATCTTTTGCTTCACAGGCCCAGCTCCGCTTTGCTGATGATGTTGCGCTGGATCTCGTTCGATCCGCCGTAGATGGTGGAGGCGCGCCCGTGCAGGTACTCGCGGATCGCGCCGCTCGCGTCGGCCGGGCCGACCGGCGACGTGGCCTGCTCGCCGTGCACGTCCGCCGGGTCGTAGGCGATGGCGCTGCTGCCCAGCCAGTCCAGCGTCGCTTCCGAAATCTGCTGCTGCAGCTCGGAGCCGCGGATCTTCATGATCGAGGCCTCGACGCCGGGCGGCTGGCTCGGGTCCATGCTGCGCGCATAGGCCAGGCAGAACGCGCGCAGCGCGTGCAGCTTCAGTTCCATCTGCACGATCCGGCGGTCGAAGGCGGCGCGGTCGACCACGCCATCGCTCGGCGTGCCGGCCACCAGTGCCTTGAGATGCCCGAGCTGGCGCATCGAGCGCCCCGTCTCGGCCGAGAGGATGCGTTCGTTGCTGAGCAGGAACTTGGCGTAGCTCCAGCCCTTGCCTTCCTCCCCGACGATGTTCTCGATCGGCACCTTCACCTCGTCGAGGAACACCTCGTTGACGTGGTGGCAGCCGTCCATGGTCTTGATCGGTCGCACCGTGACGCCGGGCGATGTCATGTCGATCAGCAGGAAGCTGATGCCCTGCTGTGGCCGCGATTCCTCACTGGTGCGCACCAGGCAGAACATCCAGTCGGCCCACTGCACGTAGCTGGTCCAGATCTTCTGGCCGGTCACGACATAGTGGTCGCCGCGGCGAACTGCGCGGGTCTTGAGCCCGGCCAGGTCGGAACCGGCCCCGGGCTCGGAGTAACCCTGCGCCCACCATTCCTCGGACGCCAGGATCGGCGGAAGGAAGCGCGCCTTCTGCGCGGCGGAGCCGAAGGTGTAGATCACCGGACCGACGTAGTTGACGCCGAACGGGATCAGCCATGGCGCACCGCAGCGCATGCTTTCTTCCTCGAACACGAAGCGCTGCAGCGGCGTCCACTCGGCGCCGCCGTATTCGCGCGGCCAGTGGCCGGCAACCCAGCCGCGGCCCGCGAGCGAGCGCAGGAAGCGCAGGTTGTCTTCCTTCGTGAGGAACAGGTTGCCCAGCACCTTGCGGCGCACGTCGCGCGGCAACTCCCGCTCGCAGTACTCGTGCACCTGGCGGCGGAACTCGTTCTCGGCGAGCAGGGAATCCATGGTCAAAAGTTTAGAACTGAGTGATGATTCAGTGCTCAGTGTGATGCATTTCCGCATTCGGCGCGCTAGGTGTTAACGCGCACGGCAGTCGCCCGAAAGCGATCCGTTAGACTGAAAAAAACAACCGAAAGAATTTGGTTTGGCAACGGTTTCCACCCCCAGAAAGACCCGAAAGGTGTCGGCCAGCGTGCAGCTCACGCGGGAGGAACGCGCGGCCCGCACCCGCGAACAGTTGCTCGTGTCGGCGGCGCGCGTGGTCGGCGAGTACGGGTACCGCGACGCCTCGATCCAGCGCATCACGGCCGATGCCGGCATGGCGCAAGGCACCTTCTACCTGTACTTCGAATCGCGCCAGGCGCTGTTCGACGAGGTGCTGCCGCACTTCGGCCTGCAGATGCTCGAGGTGGTGCGCGAACGTGCGCATGGCGCCAAGGGATTCTTCGAAGTCGAGGAGATCGGCGTGCGCGCGGTTTTCGAATACCTGTTCGACAACCCCTGGTTCTGGCGCGTGCTGAACGAGGCCGAGATCGAGGCGCCGACCGCCTGGGCGCGCCATCACAGCGAGGTCACCCGCCGCTACACGAAGTTCCTGCACCGCGCGCGCGCCGAGGGCGAAATCACCGCCTATGCCGAGAGCGAACTGGGCACCCT
>SEGN01000041.1 GCA_004211245.1 Variovorax sp. | reverse complement strand
GCGACATCGGTCTGGATGAACGGGATTTCGCCGGCGCCGCCGATCACGCGTCCGACCGCGCTCACGACGCCCGCTGTCACGCTGCCGTGAAAGCCGAAGGGCGAACTGATCGCAGCCACCCAGTCGCCGGGGCCGAGCGCCGCGGAGTCGCCGATCACGGCCACCGGCAACGAGGTGGCGTCGATCTTCAGGAGGCCGACGTCGGTCCGCCGGTCCAGGCCGATCACGCGCGCGTTGAAGCGGCGCCCGTCGTCCAGCTGGACCTGGGCCTCGTCGATGTTTGTGAGCACGTGGGCGCTGGTGAGGATCAGGCCATCGCTGGCGATGATCACACCCGAGGCGAGGTCGCGGATCTGGCTGATCCGCGCGCTGGCCGCGAGCGGCCAGGCCAGACGGTCGGCGAAGTCGTGTTCGGGGATGATCTCGAGCTCCGCTTCTCCGTCGCTTTCGTCGCGTCCGATGCGCAGCGTGCTGATGTCGACCACCGACGTGCTGCGGCCGGCGACCAGGGGCGAGAACCCGGCAGGCGCGGGCGCGGTGGCGGTGACGACCGTGGGCGCCGGCGCCGGCGCCGGCGCTGCCGCGGCGCAGGCGCCGAGCAGCCACGCGCCGGTGGCGAGCGCGCAGACGAGCCGGACGATGCGCAAGGAGCCGCTCGCGCGATGCGGCGCGGCGGCAAGGAACACGGGGGCATTCACGTCGGGCCGGCTCCGGCGTCAGGTCGATTGCGGCGAAAGCGTGACGGGACGCACCACGGCATGCGAGTCCTCCGCTTCGCGCACCGCGTTGCCGAAAGCCTGCAGGCGGGCCGCGCAGCTGCCGTCGTCGGCCTCGCGCTGGGTGACCGCAGCGCTCAGGATGGGTGCGCGCCCCAGCATCCGGCCGATTTCCGCGGCCGCATTGGGCGCGCCTTGCCCGCCCATGACCGAGAGCACCGCAACGTCGGGCAGGCGATCGCGCTGGCGTGCGACGAAGCTGCGCATGGGCCCGGCCAGACGCATCATCCAGATCGGCGAGACGAGCACCACCGCATCGAAGTCGCTCGGCGGCGGGCCGTCGTAGCGGATGGCCGGCTGGCGCTGCAGGAGCGAGTCGAGCATGCAGCGCCAGCTGCCCATGGCGCCGCTGCGCGGGCGCGCATCGGTGATCTCGGCGAGGGGCCAGCCCTGCTGGCTGCCGAGCAGTTGCGCGACCCGACGCGAAGTGCCGGTGTAGGAATAGACGATGACCAGGACGTTGTTCATGGTGACCTCTTGCGCGCTGCTTCGTTCATGTGACGTCAATGTAGGCACCCGGGGCTGCCGCCGGCTTGATGTGGCGCAAGGCGTGTCAGTGGCCATGCAACGACCATCGGACACCGGGGCACGTGCCCGGCGAAGGGGCCCCATGAAGATCCTGCTGGCTGTCGATGGCAGCGACCACACCGACCGCATGCTGTCGTACCTGCTCGCCCACGAGGAATGGGTCAACGCGGGTCATGCGTTCACGGTCTTTCATGCGGTAGCGCCGCTGCCGCACCGAGCCGCCGCGCTGGCCGTGCCCGACGTGGTGCACGGCTACTACGAGGACGATGCGCGGGTTGTGCTCGAACCGGTGCGCAGCGTGCTGGCCGCGCACGGCATCCAGGCGCATTTCGAGCACTGCATCGGCGATCCCGCCGGGGAGATCGCCGCCTGCGCCCGCCGCGGAAACTTCGACCTGCTGGTCATGGGTACGCGGGGACATGGCGCTTTGGCGAACCTGGTGCTCGGGTCGGTCGCCACCAAAGTGCTGGCTGCGTGCACGGTGCCGGTGCTGCTGGTGCATTGAATGCACGATCGCACCGGATTGCGCGGGATGCTGGTGGCAGCGGCTGGAGGCGGCATGCCGCCGGCTTGATCTTGCGCAAGGCTGCGTGCGACCTTCCGTCCAAGAATGCGCTGCAACCACCAACCCCACGAGGCCGCGCCGTGAACACCCCGTTGATCAAAACGCTTCAGCTGCTTGCTTTCAGCATCGCCACGCTCCTGGCCACCGGCGTGCTGGTGCTCGCCGGCCTGAACGAGCGCGCACATGCGCCGGAAAGCCTGGCCTCCATCACACACTCAACGAAAGATCCACAATGACAACGCCCAACTGTGCAACGGCTGCGCGCTGTGGCAGTCGAAGCCTGCGGATGCGCAGGGCAACTGCGCTCTCTTTCCCGGCAAGCAGGTCAGCGCCAAAGGGTGGTGCAGCGCCTGGGCCAGGAAGGCGTAGTCGCTGCGGGCGCATCAACGCGACAGATAGCCACCGTTCGGACTCAGCACCTGCCCGGCGATGAATGAAGCCTTGTCGCTCGCAAGATAAAGAACGGCGTCGGCGATCTCCGATGCGCTGCCGAGGCGCCCGAGTGGCGTGGCGCGGACATGGCCCGCGGCAATCGAATCGGGCAACTGCGAACGCATCGCCGTCTGGATGAACCCGGGTGCCACGACGTTGACGCGAATCCCGAAAGGTGCGACCTCCTGGGAAACCGCACGCGTGAAGCCGATGATTCCGGCCTTGGCTGCAGCGTAGTGGGGCACCCCCGCGCCGCCGTCGAGACCGATCACGGAGCTCATGTTCACGATCGCGCCATGCCGCCGGCTCTGCATGCCGGGCAACACTGCGCGGGTGCAGTAGAACGTGCCATCCAGATGCGTCGACAACATGGTGCGCCACTGCGCATCGGTGAGTTCGACGGTTGCGTTCAGTGGCGTCTCGATGGCGCCGCCACCCTGCATCTCGCGCATCTGCTCCACCCGCCGCAGGAGATTGCGACGGTATTCCTCGCCGCCGATGATGCCGGCGTTGTTGATCAGGATGTCGACACGGCCGAACGCGTCATGGACGCGGGCGAACGCGGTGGCAACCGTGGCGGAATCGGACACGTCGCACGCGAAAGCCTGGGCGCCGGGAAGCTGTGCTGCCACCGCGGCGGCACGAGCAAGGTCCAGGTCCAGCAGCGCCACTCGCGCACCTTGCGCGGCAAACGCGCGACAGATCGCCTCGCCGATCCCGGCCGCTGCGCCCGTGACGACGCAGACCTTGTCCTGAAACGCGTTGGTCACGCGCGCAGCGCCTCGATCGCTTCGAGGATTGCCGCGGTCTCCGCTGCGGCATGGGGATAGGTGCGCAGCGCACTGCCGTCGGCGATCTGGTCCCAATGTTCCAGGAGGCTCTCCGGTGTGGCGATCTCTGCCGGATCCATTTGCACCCCGCTCGTGCTGACCACGCGGACCAGCGCGTAGTGGCCGGCGGCGGCCGAGCAGACGACGCCCGATTCGCTGAACGCTTCGCTGCACAGCACAGCCACCGCGGCAGACACGTGCTCGGGACGGAAGTGCGGCGCAATGTCGGCCGGCAGCACGCCTTCGGTCATGTGCGTTGCAGCCACGGGCGCGATGGTGTTGACCATGATGTTGTTCTTCGGGCCCTCCTGCTTGAGCGTGTTCATCAGGCCGACCATCCCCATCTTCGCCGCCGAATAATTCGACTGGCCGAAGGAGCCGTACAGGCCGGCGTTCGACGTCGTGAACACGATGCGGCCGTACTTGTTCTGCTGCATCACAGGCCACGCGGCGCGAGTGCAATAGGCCGTGCCCGAAAGGTGCACCTTCAGCACGAAATCCCAGTCGGCCATCTCCAGCTTGCCGAAAGTCTTGTCGCGCAGGGCGCCCGCGTTGTTGACGAGGATGTCGAGCTTGCCGAACGCCGAGACCGCCTGGTCCACGAGCCGTTGCGCCCCTTCGAACTCGGCGATCGAATCGTGATTGGCGACAGCTTCGCCGCCGGCGGCAAGAATCTCCTCGACCACACTGTCCGCGGCATGGCGGCCCAGGTCGTTGACGACAACCCTGGCGCCTCGGGACGCGAGGAGGAGGGCATGGCTGCGGCCAAGGCCGGCGCCGGCGCCGGTCACGATGGCCACGCGGCCTTCAAAGCGGATGTTCATTTGGTTTGTCCAGTGTTGACGAGGTGTTCACGCCTGCGCGGCCAGTGCGCGCAGTTCCTTCTTGGCGAGCTTGCCGTTGGCATTGCGCAGGATGGGTGCGGCCGAAAGACTCCAGCTCTCCGGAATCTTGTAGTCGCCCAGGTGCTGCGCGCAGAAGGTGCCGAGGTCCGCCGGCGTGACGCCCTCGGCCACGCATACGAACGCGTGGACGCGTTCGCCCAGCACGGGATCTGCACGTCCGACGATGGCTGCTTCCACGACGCCGGGGCAGCGCGCCAGCACGGCTTCGACTTCGGCGCTGTAGATCTTGTAGCCGCCGCGGTTGATGAGGTCCTTGAGGCGGTCCAGCACCCGGACGTTGCCGGCGCCATCGACGCAGCCGATGTCCCCCGACCGCCAGAAGCCGTCGACGATGCCCTTGGCGGTGGCCTCGGGGTCGTTCCAGTAGCTGGCAATCACCATGGGACCGCGCAACCACAGTTCGCCCGATTCGCCGGTCGGCACTTCGGTGCAGGTTTCCGGATCCATCACGACCAGTTCGACGCAGGGGAGCGGGCGGCCGACGGAATCGACGTCGGTTGCGCCTTCACCGACCGGCAACATGATGGCGGGCGAACAGGTCTCGGTGGCACCGTAGCCGTTGACCAGCGTCAACCCGGGAAGCCGCTCGGCGAGGGCCTCGATCGTCGTCGGCGGCATCGGCGCACCGCCGAAGTGGCCCAGTCGCCAACTCGACAGCGTCGACCAGTCGAAGCCCTCCACACGAAGACACAGGTTGTACATGGCCGGAACCATGATCGTGTAGGTCATGCGCGCCGCAGCCGCGGCGGCCAGGAAATCACGCGCCTTGAATTGCGGCAGCAGGATCAGTGTCCCTGCGCGCCACAGAGGGGCGATCACGCCGCAGATCAGTCCCGTGACATGACTGAGAGGCACTGCCACGACGCAGCGGTCGTCTGCGCCGAGGCCCAGATTTTCTGCGTGGTGGATGAAGGAGTGCGCCACATTCAGATGGGCGATCGCGGCACCCTTGGGTTTGCCGGTGGTGCCCGAGGTGTACATGATGATGGCGACGGCTTCTTCGTCATCCACGATGTGGGCCGGAACGCCTCCCGCGTCGCGCGTGTCGGGAAAGAGCCGGCCCTCCGCTGGTTCCGGCAGCGCGACCGCGCGAAGTTCCGGGTTGGCGGCACATGCAACGAGGGCGCGCTCGCTCATGTCCAGGTCGTGCAGCAGCACGCGTGCGCCGCTGTCGTTCACGACGTGGGCGATCTCCGGGCCCTGAAGCCGCACATCTGCGGGCACGGCCACGGCGCCAAGCCACTGGATGGCGTAGAAGAGCGTGACGAACTCGGGACGATTGCGCACCTGCATGACCACGCGGTCGCCTGCCCGCACGCCCGATGCGGCGAGGCCGGCGCCGAGTCGGGCCGCTTCGTGCACGAGTTCGTCGTAGGTCCACACGCGCTCTTCGAAAACCATCGCCGGATGGTTCGGGCGCAAGCGTGCGGCGCGTTCCAGGCCGGCCCAGACGGTCGGGGCGCGATCCTTGAAGCACCAGACGACACGATCGCCAAAGTGACGCTCGCGCCGCCTGGTCAGCGCATTGAGACGAGCGGTGGACATCGCAATCGTGCGGCTCAGGCCGGCGCGAAGGCGGGCACCGTGACCTCGCCATCGGTCTTGCGAAAAACCACCTTGACCCGTTGGCCGATCTCGAGGGCGTCCAGGTCGCAGTCGACGATGTTGGTCATCACCGTGACGCCGTCGTCCAGCGTCACATAGGCGAGCGCATACGGTTGCGGTACGCGGCGCATGACGCTGAAGGAATAGATGACGCCGCTGCCCGTGCTCTGCTTCCAGGTGGTGTTGCTGCCGAAGCAGTGCGGACAGATCGCGCGGGGATAGAAGTGGCTCTGGCCGCAGTCGTCGCACGACTTGATCAACAACTTCCCGCTCGCGGCGCCGTCGAAAAAGGCCTGGTTCTCGACGTTGGTGCCGGGGCAGGTCAGGGTGCGTTGTGCATCGGTCATTTCAGTCGTTCCTTTCGAGAATCAACACGCCGGCGCCGTGGCGGCTGCCCATCCAGCCGCCCATGCCGCTGGCCAGCGCCAGGTCGCAGTTCTTCACCTGCACGGCAGGGTGGGCTTCTCCGCGCAGCTGGCGCACGGCTTCGATCACTTTCGTGATGCCGCCGCGGTTGGCAGGGTGGTTGTTGCACAGGCCGCCGCCGTCGGTGTTCCAGGGCAGCTTGCCGACGCCCGAGATCAGGCCGCCATCCGCCACGAAGCGGCCGCCTTCGCCCTTCTTGCAAAAGCCCAGGTCCTCGATCTGCATCAGTGTCGTGATCGTGAAGCTGTCGTAGATCGATGCGTACTTGATGTCGGCGGGCTGGATGCCGGCCTCGGCGAAGGCTTCGGCGCCGGCCCAGGCTGCGGCGGAATAGCTCAGGTCCACACGCCCACCGCTCTGGTGTTTGACCGCCTCGCCGGAGCCGATGAGGCGCACGCTCCTGCGCTTGAGCGTTCTGGCGATTTCGGGACTCACGACGACGAGCGCGCCGCCGCCGTCGCTCACGACGCAGCAGTCCAGGCGATGCAGCGGGTCGGAAATCATCGGCGAGGCCAGCACTTCCTCGACCGTCACGACCTTCCTGAGCATCGCGTTGGGGTTGTGCTGCGCATGGTGCGACGCAGCGACCTTGATCCAGGCCAATTGCTCGCTCGTGGTTCCGAAGTCGTGCATGTGGCGCTTGGCACACATGCCATAGGTGTTCACCACCGTCGGGCCGTACGGTTGCTCGAACGGCATGTCGGGGATGTTGTAGTCGACCACCGGTTCGGCGGTCAGGCCGGCAGCCCTCGGGCGACCCGCCAGCGTGATCAGGGCCACGCTGCATTTGCCCTCGGCGATCGCCTGCGCTGCATGCGAAACGTGCAGCAGGTAAGCAGAGCCACCAGTGTCCGTGTTGTCCACGTAGCGAACCTTGAGGCCCATGTAGTCGACCATCGACAGCGGCCCGAGACCGGGTGCCTCGGTGTCGCAGAAGTAGCCGTCGACATCGTCCTTGGTGAGGCCGGCATCGGCCAACGCACCTTGCGCGACCTCTGCATGAAGCTGTGCGAGCGACTTGTCGTCCGCCTTGCGTGTAGGGTGCTCGAAGGCACCCACGATGTAGGCCTTTGCCCTTGCGGTCATACCGTTACCTGCTTTCCATCAAAGTTCGTTGAATTTCCGTGTCCGGCGGCGAGCTGCGCCAGGCCGTGGTCGAGCACGACGACGTCGCGGTCCACGGCATGGGTGCGAAACGAGACCGCGTCTCCGTCGATCCACATCTGGATGGCGAGCGTCTCGCCCGGGTAGACGGGCGCCGTGAAGCGCGCTTCGAAGTGCCGCATGCGCGCTGCGTCGCCGTGGCAGACGCGGCGCACGATGGCTGCGGCCGTCATGCCCCAGCTGCACAGGCCATGAAGAATCGGCCGATCGAAGCCTGCGGCGCGGGCGAACGCGGGGTCGATGTGCAGCGGGTTGCGGTCGCCGCAGAGCCGGTAGTACATGGCCTGCTCCGGTCGGACGGCGACCTCCGCGACCCGATCGGGTGCACGCTCGGGAATGGCGTGGGGCGCCGCAGGGCGGCCGACCGGGCCCCCGAAGCCGCCGTCGCCGCGGGCGAACACGCTGGACACCAGTGTCGCGATCGTCGCGTCGGTGGTCGCGTCGAACAAGGTGGTCTCCGCCAGAACGATGGCACCGCGGCCCGGGCCCTTGTCGAAGACGTCGGCGATGCGGAACTTCGACCGCACCGTGCCGCTGGGCGCGAGCGGTCTGTGCAACGTCACGCGCTGCTCCCCATGCACGACCTTCGCGATGTCCATGCCGGTCTGTTCCTGCCAGGTGTCCTCCCACGCGATCACTGTGGCCAGCGTGGGCAACGCCTGCAGGTTGCGTTCGAAGACGAACGGAAGGTCTTCCGGCATCTGGCGGCCCATGCCGACCGCCAGCGCGTAGAGCATCGTGTCGCGCTCTGTATAGGTGAATTCGCGCTCGGGAAACCTCAGCGCCATCAATCGGTCGTAGTTGAGCGGCACGTGCGTCCCTAGAGGCAGCTGCTGTCGACCGTCGCGAAGAGCGGATCGGCGGACGCGAGTATCGGAAGCCAGTGATCGAGGCGACTGAGCTCGAAGCCGTAGAAGTAGCGGCAGGCGACGAGCTTGCCCTCGTAGAAGTTGCGCTCTTCGCCTGTCGCGCCGGACTGCAGCGCCCGTGCCGCCACGCGGGCCTGGCGCAGCCACATCCACGCGATCACGACATGCCCCAGCATGTCGAGGTACAGCGTGGCGTTCGCGGTGTAGATCCGGTCGTTTGGCGCAGCGGTCTGCATGGCTGCAGTTGCGGCTTCGACGCGGCCGAGCGCCTCTTCGAGTTGCGCAGCGAAACCGGCGACGCCGGTTTCTTCGGCCGCTTTGCGAACGTCCTCGCGGACCGTCTCCAGCAGCAACTCGAGCAATGCGCCACGCTCCAGCCGGATCTTGCGATGGACCAGGTCCATGGCCTGGATGCCGTGCGTGCCTTCGTGGATGAGGTTGAGCCGGTTGTCGCGGTAGTACTGCTCGACCGGGTAGTCGCGCGTGTAGCCGTAACCGCCCAGAACCTGCATGGCCAGCTTGTTGGCCTCCAGGCAGAACTCGCTCGGCCAGCTCTTGACGACCGGTGTCAGGATCTCGAGCAGCCGGGCCGCACGCTCCCGCAGTTCCGGTGTCTCGCCGGAGCGCACATCGTCCACCAGCCGCGCAGCATGCAGGCACAGCGCAACGGCACCCTCCGCGTAGCTCTTCTGCGTGATCAGCATCCGCCGCACGTCGGCGTGTTCGATGATCGCCACCGGCGGCCGGCCCGGATCCTTGTCGCCTGGCAACCGGCCCTGGGGCCGTGTCCGGGCGTAGTCGAGGCTGTAGAGATAGCCTGCCATGCCCAGCATCGCCGCACCGGTCCCGACCGAGATGCGTGCCTCGTTCATCATGTGGAACATGCAGGCCAGGCCCTGGTTGGCCTCGCCGAGGAGGTGGCCGGTACAGGCATCGCCATCGCCGAAATTCAGCAAGGTGTTGACGGTGCCGCGGTAGCCCATCTTGTGATTGAGGCCCACGAGCGTGACGTCGTTGTCCGCGCCGATGGAGCCGTCGGCGTTGATGCGACGACGCGGAACGATGAAGAGGGAGATGCCGCGCGTGCCCGCCGGCGCGCCGTCGATCCGGGCCAGGACGAGGTGCACGATGTTGTCCGACATCTCGTGCTCGCCTGCGGAGATCCACATCTTGGTTCCCTTGATCCTGTAGCTGCCGTCGCCCTGGGGCGTGGCCCGCGTGCGGAGGTCGGCCAGGCCGGAGCCCGCGTGCGGTTCGCTCAGACACATCGTGCCGAGGTAGCGCGCCTCGAGCATCGGGCGCATGTATGTCTCGATCTGTTCGGCAGTTCCGAATTCGCGAATGACCGCCGCGCCGGAGATGGTCAGGAAGTTGTAGCTCGAGGTGCCGATGTTGGCGGCCTGGAAGCAGGCCAGGCAGGCCTGGAGCAGCGTGAAGGGCAGTTGCTGGCCGCCTTCGTCGAAGGGGCGGTCCGCCAGCATGAAGCCGGCCTCGGCGAAAGCCTTCAGGCCTTCGCGCACTTGCGGAATGATCCGCACCTTGCCGCCTTCCACATGCGGCTCGTGCAGGTCGGATTCGCGGTAGTGCGTCTGGAACTTCTCGGCCGCGATCGACTGGGCCACGTCCAGTACGGCCTCGAACGTGCTGGCGTCGTGGTCGGCGTGGACGGGACGCGAGGTCAACGCGCCCGCGTCGAGCACTTCGAAAAGCTGGAAGTCGAGATCTCGACGGTTGATGGTCGGGACGGTGCTGGAAGTGCTCATGGTCAGCTTGTGAGATAGCCGCCGTCGACCAGCAGCGTTGCGCCGGTCACGTAGGCCGACATGGGCGATGCCAGAAAGACGACCGGGCCGACGAGATCTTCCGGCTCACCGATCCGGTCGAGCGGCACGCGGCGCATCAGGGCGGCACGCCGGGATTGGTCGCTGGAGGACGGCGACATGCCGGTGTTGATGGCGCCCGGCGCGATGGTGTTCACGCGAATGCCGTCCTTGCCCAGCTCCCTGGCGAGGGCCACGGTCAACATGTGAAGGCCGCCTTTCGACGCCGAGTAGCCCACCGTGTTCGAGGTCGACACGAAGCCGGCGACGGACCCGACATTGACGATCGACCCGCGGGTCGCCTTGAGCTGGAAGAGGAACGCTCGGGCCATGTTGAAGGGACCGGACAGGTTGGTGTCGATGATGCGTTGCCACACGTCATCGATGCGAGGGTCTTCCATCGACGCGTAGTCGATCACGCCGGCGTTGTTGACGAGGAGGTAGACTTCTCCGACTTCTGCGGCGATGCGCGAGGCCATGTCGGCGCAGGCCGAAGCGTCCGACACGTCGACGGTATAGGCCCACGCTTTTGCACCCTCGGCTTCGATGCGATGGACAACTTCGCGCAAGGACGATTCGGTGCGCCCGGTGACCACCACCGATGCACCGTGTGCTGCGAGCCCTGCGGCGATCCCCGCGCCGATGCCGCCACCGCCGCCTGTCACCAGGGCGATGCGGCCTGCAAGGATGTTCGGCAGGAGCGGGGTCTGTGTTGCGGTGGTCATGGTCAGCCCCGTTGCTGGACGTTCATGAGCGCGGTGTGCAGGAACCCGCCGTCGACGACGATCTCCTGACCGTTCACGTAGGCCGAGGCGTCCGATGCCAGGAAACCGATGACCGATGCGACGTCCTCGGGAACGCCGATCCGCCTGGACGCGACGACGGCTGTGCGCGCCGCATGGTTCTCCGGCTTTGAATAGAAAGTCTCGGACATCGGCGTACGTACCAACCCGGGGCTCACGGTGTTCGCGCGAATGCCGTGCTGGCCCCACTCGACCGCGATCTGGCGCGTCAGTGCCTGGACGCCCGCCTTGCTCGGCCCGTACACCCCCACCGCGTTCGGCGACACGGCGGCGATGGAAGCGAGGTTCACGATGCTGCCGGCGCCGGCCCTGATCATCGAAGCCCCGAAGTGCTTCGCGCAGAGGAAGACGCCTTTCAGGTTGATCGACATGACCTGATCCCACAGCTTCTCGTCCAGATCCTCCAGGCGGACGGCGCCCGGCAGGATGGCCGCGTTGTTCACCAGCACGTCGCAACGGCCGAAACGCTCCTGCACGGCTGCGGCGGCTTGTGCCACGGCCGACTCGTTGCCGATGTCGCAGGCAAGTGAGAGGTGGTTGCCCGGAAGCGTCGTTTCGACAGCCTTCAGATCGAGGGAGACGACATTCGCACCCATCGCCGCGAGCTGCGCCACGATGGCGCCGCCCAGGCCGCCTCCTGCACCCGTCACAACGGCCGTTCGGCCCATCAAGGCGTCATTGGAAAAACTGGTCATGCGGTGCATCTCACTGGCGGGGGTCAAAGGAGGGGTAGTCGGTGTAGCCCGTCTCGGCCGCGCCATACCAATCGGCAGGACGCCGTTCGGTCAGCGGGTGGCCTTTGGCCAGTCGCTCCGGGAGATCGGGATTGCCGATGAAGTCGCGGCCGAACGCGACCATGTCGGCACGGCCTGTTCGGATTTCCTCGTCTGCCTTCCTGCGGTCGTAGCCGCCGGCCGCCATGAGCGTGCCCGGCCAGAGCGCTCGGGTGAACCCGACGACGTCCCGGACATCGTCACCGTCCGTGCGCACGACAGTCTGATTGCCCGCGACTTCCGCGGTGACGACGTGAAGGTAGAGAAGGCCGAGCTCTCCGAGCGCCGGGACAAGGTACCGGTAGACCGCGCTGTCGTCTTCACTGCGTGCGCCGTTGAACACGCTGAAAGGCGTGATCCGTACCGCCACGCGCTGCGACCCGACCGCCTCCGCGCAGGCGCGCGCAGATTCGATCAGGAAGCGCGCACGACGCTCCAAGTCCCCGCCCCATGCGTCTTCCCGGAGATTGGTCGACTCATGCAGAAACTGCCCCGGCAGGTAGCCGTTGGCGGCGTGGATTTCGACGCCATCGCAGCCGGCCGCGATCGCCCGGCGAGAGGCCTGCGCATAGTCGTCGATGGTTCGCCGGATGTCCTGGTCGGTCATCTCGCGTGGCACCGGTGCAGGTTGCAGCCCCGAGGGCGTCACGACCGTGCGGTCGTGCGCCAGCGCGCTCGGCGCAACCGGATGCAGTCCGCCGCCCATGTTGTCCGGGTGGCCGATGCGGCCGGTGTGCCACAGCTGCATGACGAAGGCGCAGTTCTGCGCGTGTACGCGTTCGGTGACTTTGCGCCACGCGCTCGTGTGCGCGTCGGTGAAGATGCCCGGCACATGGATGAATCCCTGCGCTTCGGCCGAGATGTTCACGCCCTCCGAAACGATCAGTCCGGCACCGGCGCGCTGCGCGTAGTAGTCGGCCATCATCGCGGTCGGAGTGCCGTCGAGCATCGCGCGTGACCGTGTCATCGGCGCCATCGCCATCCGGTTTCTCA
Source organism: Variovorax sp. (assembly GCA_004211245.1). Taxonomy (GTDB): domain Bacteria; phylum Pseudomonadota; class Gammaproteobacteria; order Burkholderiales; family Burkholderiaceae_C; genus Variovorax. Next base: position 12,096 of record SEGN01000041.1, on the reverse strand, counting down.
GGGACAGCGGCCCCACTTCAATGGGCGTGAAGAGGTTGGCGACCTCGGTCGTGGTTTCCATGCGGGATGCTTTCAGGTCAGGGGGAACGCGCCGGGACAGCGGCCAGCTCAGTTGTCCAGCGAGAGGCCCAGTTGCTGGATCAGCTTGCCGTACTTGTCCGCGTCGGACTTGACCAGCTTCGCGAACTCTTCGGGTGTGCCTGTCGTGGCTTCAAGCGTTTGGGCCTTGGTCCATGTCTGAAGCTTTTCCGACGCCATGGTCTCGCGGAGGGCCGTGTTCAGCTGCGCAATCACGTTCGCAGGGGTTCCCGCAGGGACGAAGGCGCCGAACCAACTGTTCGCCTCGAATCCCGGATAGCCTGACTCGGCGATCGTCGGAACATCGGGAAGCAGGTCGCTGCGCCTGGCCGTCGTGATGGCCAGCACCTTGATTTTTCCTGCCTTGATGTGCTGCATGGCACTCGGGACGTCCATCATCATGCTGGGGATCTGCCCGCCGAGTAGATCCTGAATGGCAGGGGCGCCGCCCTTGTACGCGATGTGAACCATGTCCAGGTTGCCTGCGGCGTTGCGGAACGATTCCATGGCAAGGTGCACCGGGTTGCCGGCGCCGGAAGAACCGAAGCCGGTTCCGGGGTGCGCCCTGACATAGCTCACGAACTCCTTCAGGTTGTTCGCTGGAAAGTCCGGCTTGACCATGATCCCGAAGGGAATGCGTGTCAGCACCGTGACGGGCTGCAGCGCCTTGGCGGCGTCGTAGGGCGGCTTCTTGAACAGAAACTGGTTCATCGACACGGTCGACGGGTCGAACACGGCGACGGTGTGGCCGTCCGGCGGCGCAGCGATCAATGCCTGCGCGGCGATGACGGTGCTGCCGCCCGGCTTGTTGTCGACCACGATGGATTGGCCCAGCTTCTCGCCAAGCCCCACACCGATCTGCCGGGTCAGGTTGTCCGTGGCGCCTCCGGCGGCATAGCCGACGATGATGCGGACGGGCTTGTTGGGGTACGGCTGCTGTGCGTGGGCAAAGAAGGGCACTGCAAGTGCCGCGCCGACTGCGAAGGCGCCAAATCGCCGGATTGCTTTGAGCATGAGATGTCTCCTTTGGTCTTTTCTTGACCGTTCTGGAACCGATGGCCCGCGCGCCCCCTGGGAGTCACGGGTGACTTGTGGATGCCTGCCGGAGCAGGCGCGGGAAAAATCAGACTGCGACGGTTTGCGGAGGTGATTCGCGGGACCGCACCTGAGGCGGCCGGGACGCCTCGCCCATCAGATCGCCGGCAGCCATATGCAGTCCTGCCAGGTAGCCGAAAGTCATCGCCGGTCCGAGCGTGATGCCGCCGCCCGGGTAGGCGCCGCCCATCACGCTGTCGGCATCGTTGCCAACGGCATACAGGCCCGCCACAGGTCGACCCGCCGAGTCCACGACGCGCGATGAAGCGTCCGTGCGGATGCCTGCAAACGTACCCAGGTCGCCCAGCACCATCTTGATGGCGTACCAGGGCCCCGAACTCAAAGGCGCAACACACGGGTTGGGCTGGTGGGCGCCGTCCCCGAGAAACCGGTTGTATGCGGATTCGCCTTTGCCGAATTCAGGGTCGCGGCCCTGTTCGGCGTGCCGGTTGAAGTTCGCAACCGTGGCCTGCAGGTTCGACGCGTCGATTCCCGTGCGACCGGCGAGTTCGGCCAGCGTCTTGCCTCGCAGCAGATAGCCCGACCGCAAGTGGGGCGAGAGCGGCAGGGGAAAAGGCTTGACGAACCCGAGGCCGTACCTTCGCAGCGAGCGGTGATCGCAAATCAGCCACGCACTGGCCTCGCTCTGATGCCGGCCGATCTTCTGCATGGCCTGACCGACGTCGTGGTAAGAATGTGCCTCGTTGACGAAGCGCTTGCCGTCGTGGCCGACAGCGATGACGCCGGGCTTGTAACGATCGATCAAGTGGGGGAAGACGCCATTCGGGCCCTTGCTTCGCGGCACGACGGAGACGGGGATCCAGGCAGCGGCATTGGGCAGCTGGTCGTTCGTCGCTCCGCCCGCGGACTCCGCCAGGCGCCATCCGTCGCCGGTGTTTCCGGGTGGCGCAGGCGACCAGTGCTCCTGTCCCGTCGGAGCGTGCGGAAACAGGTGACGACGCAACTCTGGATCCTGCGGAAAGCCGCCCGTTCCGAGCACCACGCCCTTGCGCGCACGCACTTTGCGCGTCTGGCCATCGAGCGAGTATTCGACGCCGCAGACGACGCCATCCTCGATCTGCAGTTTTCTCACCGGGGCATCCGTGACGATGCTGACGCCCGCGTCGAATGCACTCTTCGCCAGCCGTGCTGCCAGCGCGTTGCCATTGGTCAGACGCTGCGCCCGTCCATGCACCAGCATCTCGCGGGCATGCTGCATCAGGCGTCTGGCGACGTAGCGCGCGGATGTCAGCGAACGCGTGAAGTTGAAGAAGTGGGAGATTTCCTGGCTCGCGTTGAACATCATTCCGACGAAGGTGATCTCGCGCAGCGGAGGGCGCAGCCGCTTCGCGTCGGCGCCCAGTTCTCCGGCATCGAATGGTGCTGCCAGGATCGAGCGGCCGCCGGAACGTCCGCCGGGTGCGTCGGGGTGATAGTCCGGGAACTCGGGAACGGCCACGAACTGCATGACGGTCTCGCGTTCGAAGAACTCCACCATGCGCGGGCCGTTCTTCAGAAAGGCGTCGACCCGTGCCGCATCGAAATGCGCACCCGCTTCCTGGGCCATGTACGTTCGGGCCGCTTCGATGGTGTCGTCGATGCCCAGCGCTTTCGACTTCGGGTTGCAGGGCACCCAGAGGATGCCGCCCGAGCGCGCCGTGGTACCTCCGAAGAGCGGTTCCTTCTCGAGCACGAGGACTTCCAGTCCACTGTGAGCAGCAGTGACGGCGGCGGCCAGGGCGCCCGCGCCCGAGCCGGCCACGACCACGTCGTAGACGTCCGCAATGGGGGTGTCCGCGCGAGATGCCGGGCCGCTCATTTGAGCTCCTGGCCGGCGAACTTTCCCTCAACGAACTTGTTGGGCTTGAGAAAGAAAGAGATTACAAGCGCTCCGCCCGGCGAGCGGGCCAGATGGCGGTTGCCCTTCGGACGCCAGACGTAGTCACCCGCGCGAACCTCGCCCTCGTCGTCGACGATGCTTCCTTCGAGGACATAGGTCTGCTCGATCTCCACGTGCTCGTGCAGATCGAGAGCGGTGCCTGGCTGCCAGCGGAACAGCGCCGTCAGCAGCCCGCTCTCCTTGTCTTCCAGAAGGATCTTCATGTCGATCCCGGGTGTCGGGGTCGGCTTCCAGGGAAGTGCCTCGACCGAGACGTAGCGCGAATCCAGGGCCGACAGCTTTTCTTCGCCTGCGAGGAAGGGGGTGTTCGCCATTGATTTCTCCGAGGTACGCCGAGGCGCTTTCAGGCCAGCAGGAGGAGCGCGGCTTCGCGCGCCGTTTGCCCCACGCGCACGCCTTTGGCGGCGGCGGTCTGGTTGCAGGCGCTGATCACGCCGTCGAAGTAGGTGCTCTGTCCGTCTCCCATGCGCGCCGTCATCGCATCGACGGATGCGCCGGCAATGCCATCGGCGTCGACGTCGGCAAGCGCCGAGATGCCGCTCTGGTTCTTGCCGATGCCGCCATCCGAGCAGATGAATGCCCAGGGCCGAAAGCCGCGGAAATAGTCCACCACGCTGCGGCCGGTATGGCCCGCCGTGCAGAGGACATTGCGCTCCCGGTCTTCCGGCAGCGCCCACGCAATGGAGTCGGTGCACACGATGTTGCGGCCGTGCGAGCCTTCGTGCACCACCAGCCGGCGCGCAGGGTCGAATACCGCTGGCTTGCGATTTCCGGTGAGCATCGATTCGGCGGCGTCTCGCACGGTCATGCCGGGCGCGATGCCCAGTCGCTGCGCGCAGTCGTTGACGCGACTGACGACGCCGTTGTCGTAGAGGTCTGCGCCATTGCCCATCTCGGCAGTCTGCGTGTCGGCGGCAGCTGCGGGCACGCCGAGCGCTTCGTAATACCAGAGGCCTGCTATCCCGGCGCCATCTTTTCCGATTCCGCAGTCAAGGCCGATCGCGGCGCGGGGCTTGGCGGACATCACCATTCGCGCACAGAGCACGCCTGCGTACGACGAGGCGACGACGAGATCGCCTTCAGAGGGACTGTGAGCGACATACGCTTCGACGTGGGTCGCGGAGTCGAACACCAGGATGCGGCCCGACGCGCCTTGGAGGATCTGGGGAACATGAACAGCGGCCATCTCGCTTGGTGTCTCGTATATTGAGACATTAATTGTCGTATCATCATTTGTCTAAGTCAATGTCTTGTCTCACTAAACGATACTCGTAAACCCTGAGGAGATTCATGTGATCGTCGAAGAACGCTGCTATGTGCTGCGCCCCACGTTTTCGCCCGCCGACTATCTGGCGATCTATCACCGCGATGGCCGGGAACTCCAGACCCGGATCCTGGGTGGCCTGCTCGGCTATTTCACGACCGAGGTCGGGGAGCTGAACGCAATCGTCAGCCTCTGGGAGTACGAGTCGTTCGAGGAGCGCCAACGGCGCCGCGGTCTGCTCGCCGCGGAGCCCGGGTGGCAGGGCTACCTGGCGCAGGTTCGCCCTATGATCCAGTCGATGTCGAACCGGCTTTTGAATCGCGCGATCTGAGCGCATCGTGACCCATGCAAACTGACGACGAGGCTCCTCTGCGCGAGTCACTTGACGGCGCAGGCCCGCAGAGCAGCCTCGACCGGCTTCTGAGGGTCATCGACGTCTTCACGCCGGAAAAGCCGGAATGGACGGCCGACCAGATCGGGCAGGTCATGGGCGTCTCGCGCGCAACGCAGTACCGCTACATCAAATCGTTGACGAACGCAGGCCTGCTGGGTGCTGCAGGGGATGGTTTCTATCGTCTCGGGCCGCGGTTTGTCGTGATCGACAGGCAGATCCGCCTGTCCGATCCGCTGCTGCGTTACGGCCCACCGGCAATGGCGCGCGCATGCGCCGAGTTGCGCAGCGCCCAGTTGCTGTGCACCTATTTCGGCGACGAGGTGCTGTGCATCCATCAGGAAGTGTTCGATACGTCGATTCACTCCAGCATGGATCGCGGAAGGCCGTTCCCCCTGTTCCGCGGCTCGCCGTCACGCGCCATCCTGGCGTGGCTGCCGGAAAACAGACTGCGCAACTTGATGCTGTCCCACTCCCACGAAATCCGGGAGTCGGGTCTCGGGGCGACGTGGGCGGAGTTCCGCCAGCGAATCCGCGACATCCGTGCGCAGGGCTACTACGTCGGCCGCGGGGAAATCGACCAGGATCTCATGGGCATCGCGGTTCCGGTCCTGGTGACCGAGAACGCCGACGGCATGGAGCAGGAACTCCACCGGTCGCAGGCGGATGCCTACGCCACGGAAGACCTGGCCAACGAAGCCGGCATGCTCGCCGCGCTCGCCTGGCTGGGCGAGCACCATCCGCCGGCGTGAGCCGGATGTCGTCGCGTCACCCGCTCGCGCGCGGCAGCTGCCCGAACCGAAGGTAGATCGCCGCCTTCAGCTTCTTGATCTCGGTCATCGCATCCGGCCTGGGGGCTTCGCGGCCCGACAGAATCGCCGTGGCGTGCTCGGCCAGCTCTTTCGCCGCCTGGGTTTCGCCAGCGCATCGCAGCATTTCCTTCTGGCGGTCGCGGAACTCCAGGTGCGTGAGATCCGCCATCAGCCTTTCGCACGCGCGCAGCGACGCGGCCGCCGATGCCATGCTCATGTGGACGCCGGCACGCACACGGTTGCCGTACATGATTTCGTCCTTGTTGCGCAGTTCGGCTTCCTGCATGGCGGGTGGCAGCCCCCCGATGTTGGTCAGGGCGAAATAGGGGACTGCGGCGCTGGCATGTGAACGCTCGCGGATCGCGTGTTCGACCAGCTCGAGTGCCTTCTGAACTGTTTCAAGATCCGGGGATTCCATGAGGACTCCTGTTAAAGCTGAGTCTTCAGGGTACGCCGCAGGCCGATGTCGTCTTGTAGGAGGCGGGGGCCGGGTAGTGCTCAATTAAACAACGGTGGCGCGATGTGTGAACTTTGCCACGCAGGTCACGCAAGGACCGTTTGCGCTTTCGCGTCTTCCAGACGCCTTCCGTAGACGGACTCGCTCGTTGTCTTCAGGGCTCGCACCATGACGGCGGCGCCGGGCGACAGTGCGCGGTCGGTCCGGGTGATGAGGCCGAACGCATCCATGTGGCACGGCATCTCGACCGGCAGGATGGCGACGATGCCGTGGGCCGCGTAGTAGCGCGCCACTTCGGCGGCGAGTACCGCCACCATGTCGCTGGCCTGGATCATGGCGGTGATGAAGAGCAGCGCCGCGCTTTCGATCACGTTGTTCGGCGGCCGCAGGTTGTCCTCCTGGTACATCAACTCGAAGCGGTGCCGCAAGACGCTTCCGGCGGGCGGAACGATCCAGCCCGCGCCCGCCAGGTCGCGCAGGTGGAGGTCGGTGGCGCCTGCCAGCGGATGATCGGGGCGGGCCACGGCGCAGACCGGCTCTTCCGTCAGCGCCTCGTACCGGAGATTGGCCTTGTCATGGTCCGGCGAGAGCCTTGCAATCAGCACATCGAGCTTTCCCTGCTCGAGCCGCTCCAGCAGAACGGGGCTGGTTTCGATGTCGACGGACACCCGCAGGTTCGGTCGATCCCGCTTCACCTGTCCGATGGCGGCGGGCAGCAATGCGAGGCCGGGCGAGGTGATGGCGCCCACGTTGACCTGCCCGAACCGCCCGGCCTGCAGCGCCATGATTTCGTCGTGGGCCTGGTTCAGGGTCGCGAGTGCAATGCGCGCATGGCGAATCATGGATTCGCCGTACCAGGTCGCCTGCATGCCGCGCGGCAGCCGCTCGAAAAGCGGGACACCGAGGACCTCTTCCAGGTCCTTCAGCAGCTTGGAAGCGGCGGGCTGCGCCATGTTGAGCGCCTGTGCCGCGCCGTGGATCGTGCCCTCGTCGGCCAGCGCCACCAGCAGGAGCAGCTGGCGCGTCTTCAGGCGCGCGCGGATGAACCAGTGGGTGGCGTTGCTCATACGGGTTTACGTGAATCACTGTCTTGCTATCGATTCAACCAAAAAAACGATTGGAAAGATATCAGAGCATTTCCCATACTCGTCCCGCGCCAGTGGAGCGCACCTTTTTCTCGCACACCCCCAGGAGACATACATGAACCTCAATCGTCGCGCGCTCGCAATTTCCATGGGGCTTGCCACTGCCTCGCTCGCCGGTCTGCTGCCGGCCGCTGCCCTGGCGCAGAAGAAGATCGTCCTCGGCTTCAGTCAGGTCGGCGCCGAGAGCGAATGGCGCACCGCCAACACCGAGTCGATCAAGTCTTCCGCTGCAGATGCGGGTATCGAGCTGAAGTTCTCCGATGCGCAGCAGAAGCAGGAGAACCAGATCAAGGCGATCCGCTCCTTCATCGCACAGAAGGTCGACGTGATCGCGTTCTCTCCGGTGGTGGAGAGCGGCTGGGACACCGTGCTGCGCGAGGCCAAGGCCGCCAAGATCCCGGTGGTGCTGACCGACCGCTCGGTCAACTCGAAGGACGACTCGCTCTATGTGACGTTCATGGGCTCCGACTTCGTCGAAGAAGGCCGCAAGGCCGGCCGCTGGCTGGTCGAGAAGATGAAGGACCAGAAGGGCGAGGTGAACATCGTCGAACTGCAGGGCACCGTGGGCTCGGCCCCGGCCATCGACCGCAAGAAGGGCTTCGAGGAAATCATCAAGGCCGACCCGAAGTTCAAGATCCTCCGTTCGCAGACCGGTGACTTCACGCGCGCCAAGGGCAAGGAAGTCATGGAAGCTTTCCTCAAGGCCGACGGCAAGAAGATCAACGTGCTCTTCGCGCACAACGACGACATGGCGATCGGCGCGATCCAGGCGATCGAGGAGGCCGGCATGAAGCCCGCCAAGGACATCACGATCATCTCGATCGACGCGGTCAAGGGTGCCTTCGAAGCCATGATCGCCGGCAAGCTCAACGTCTCGGTCGAATGCAGCCCGCTGCTCGGACCGCAGCTCATGAGCGCCGTGAAGGACATCAAGGCCGGCAAGCCGCTGCCCAAGCGCATCGTCACCGAAGAGACGATCTTCCCCATGGAAGTCGCCGCCAGGGAATTCCCGAAGCGCAAGTACTGAGTACACCCCCAGGCTGCGCGCACTTCGTGTCGCTGCGCCAACCCCCTTGCAGGGGGCAACACCTGCGGCCCGGCGAAGCCGGTTCCGCGGTGTTCATTGAATAAGACCGTAGACCCATCACAACAAGACGGAGTTCATCGCACCATGAAACGCAACTTCCTCAAGTCGACGCTCGCCGCGGTGACGCTCGCCTGTGTCGGCATCGCGCCGCTGGCCCATGCGCAGGACAAGGGCCCGATCGCCATCGCGATGCCGACCAAGTCGTCGGCGCGCTGGATCGCCGACGGCGCCAACATGGTCAAGTACTTCAAGGAGAAGGGCTACAAGACCGACCTGCAATACGCGGACGACGACATCCCGAACCAGCTCGCGCAGATCGAGAACATGGTGACCAAGGGCTCCAAGGTCCTGGTGATCGCGGCCATCGATGGCAGCACGCTGTCGGATGTGCTGCAGAAGGCGGCCGACAAGGGCGTGAAGGTCATCGCCTACGACCGGCTCATCAAGGGTTCGAAGAACGTCGACTACTACGCCACCTTCGACAACTTCCAGGTCGGCGTGCTGCAGGCGCAGTCGATCGAGAAGGCGCTCGACCTGAAGGGCGGCAAGGGGCCGTTCAACATCGAACTGTTCGGCGGCTCGCCCGACGACAACAACGCCTTCTTTTTCTACAACGGTGCGCTGTCGGTGCTGAAGCCCTACATCGACAGCGGCAAGCTGGTGGTGCGCAGCAAGCAGATGGGCATGGAAAAGGTCGGCACGCTGCGCTGGGACGGCGCCGTGGCGCAGGCCCGCATGGACAACCTGCTGTCGGCCTACTACACCAAGGACCGTGTCGATGCGGTGCTGTCGCCTTACGACGGCCTGTCGATCGGCATCCTGTCGTCGCTCAAGGGCGTCGGCTACGGCACGCCCAAGCAGCCGATGCCGGTCGTCTCGGGCCAGGACGCCGAGGTGCCTTCCATCAAGTCGATCCTGCGCAAGGAACAGACGTCGACCGTGTTCAAGGACACGCGCGAGCTGGCCAAGGTCACGGTGGCGATGGTCGACGCGATGCTGTCGGGCAAGAAGCCCGAGGTCAACGACACCAAGACCTACAACAACGGCATCAAGGTCGTGCCGTCCTACCTGCTGAAGCCGGTCAGCGTCGACATCTCCAACTGGAAGCAGGTGCTGATCGACAGCGGCTACTACACCGAGAACCAGGTCAAGTAGTTGAGCGCGATGAACGCCGCGCTGCTGGAGATGCGGGGCATCACCAAGACGTTTCCAGGCGTCAACGCACTGGACAACGTCAACCTGGCAGTGCGCGCGGGCGAGATCCATGCCGTGGTCGGCGAGAACGGCGCCGGCAAGTCGACGCTGATGAAGGTGCTCAGCGGCGTCTACCCGGCCGACTCCTACACCGGCGAGATCCGTTTCGAGGGCGAGGCGCGCCGGTTCAAAAGCATCTCCGACAGCGAACGGCTCGGCATCATCATCATTCACCAGGAGCTGGCGCTGGTTCCGCTGCTGTCGATCGCCGAGAACATCTTCCTCGGCAACGAGACCGCGCGCGGTGGCGTCATCGACTGGTTCGCCGCCTATGCCCGCACGCGCGAACTGCTCGCGAAGGTGGGCCTGAAGGAGCCGCCGACCGCGCTCGTCACCAACCTCGGCGTGGGCAAGCAGCAGCTGGTGGAAATCGCCAAGGCGCTCTCCAAGGAAGTCAAGCTGCTGATCCTCGACGAGCCGACCGCGAGCCTGAACGAGAGCGACAGCGACGCACTGCTGGCCCTGCTGCTCGAGCTCAAGGCGCAGGGCATCGCGTCGATCCTGATCTCGCACAAGCTCAACGAGATCGCCAAGGTGGCCGATGCCATCACCGTGCTGCGCGACGGCGCGACGGTCGAGACGATGGACTGCCGCAGCACGCCGATCAGCGAAGACCGGATCATCCGCGGCATGGTCGGTCGTGACATGGCGCATCGCTACCCGCAGCGCAGCCCGCAGATCGGCGAGACGATCTTCGAGGTGCGCGACTGGCGCGTGCACCACGAGCTGCATGCCGACCGGGAACAGATCAAGGGCGTGAACCTGCACGTGCGCCGCGGCGAGATCGTCGGCATCGCGGGCCTCATGGGCGCCGGCCGCACCGAGTTCGCGATGAGCGTGTTCGGCCGCTCCTACGGCCAGCGCATCAGCGGCACCGCCCTCATGCATGGCAAGCAAGTCGATCTGGGGACGATCCGCAAGGCGATCGACCACGGCATCGCCTACGTGACCGAAGACCGCAAGGGCTGCGGCCTGGTGCTGGACGAAGACATCAAGAAGAACGTGAGCCTGGCCAATCTCGAAGCGGTGTCGAAGGCGATGGTGATCGACGATGGCCTCGAGTACCAGGTGGCATCCAACTACCGCCGCGCGCTCAACATCCGGTGCTCCGACATCCACCAGCAGGTCGTGAACCTGTCGGGCGGGAATCAGCAGAAGGTGGTGCTCAGCAAATGGCTGTTTGCGAACCCCGAGCTGCTGATCCTCGACGAGCCGACGCGCGGCATCGATGTGGGCGCCAAGTACGAGATCTACACCATCGTCGATGCGCTCGCGACCGAGGGCAGAGGCATCCTGATGATCTCGTCGGAGATGCCCGAGTTGCTCGGCATGTGCGACCGCATCTACGTCATGAACGAAGGGCGATTCGTCGCCGAGTACACGGCCGCCGAGGCCTCGCAGGAAAAGATCATGCGTGCGATCGTCAATTCAGGGAGTTCGGTTCATGAGTGAAGTGAAGGAGGCGAATGCAGGCTTCCTGAAGAGCAATCTGCGCGAGTACGGCATGCTGATCTCGCTGGTCGCGATCATTGTGCTGTTCCAGGTGCTGACCGACGGCACGCTGATGCGGCCGTTGAACCTCACCAACCTGCTGCTGCAGAACAGCTACATCGTGATCATGGCGCTCGGCATGCTGCTGGTGATCGTGGCGGGCCACATCGACCTGTCGGTCGGTTCGGTCTGCGGCTTCGTCGGCGCCCTGGCCGCGGTGCTGATGGTCGAATACGACTGGCACTTCGTTCCGACCACGCTCGTGTGCCTGGTGGCCGGCGGCGTCATCGGTGCGTCGCAAGGATGGTTTGTCGCCTACTTCCGCATTCCGTCGTTCATCGTCACGCTGGCCGGCATGCTGGTGTTCAAGGGCCTCACGCTGGCCTTGCTGGCAGGGCAGTCGGTCGGCCCGTTTCCGGAGACCTTCCAGCGCCTGAGCTCGGGTTTCATTCCCGACGTGTTCGGTGGCGAAGAACTGCGCACGACCTCGGTGGTGCTGGGCGTGCTGCTGGCGGCTGCGATGCTGTTCTTTGCATTGCGCGGCCGTGCCCGGCTCGCGAAGCACGGCATGGCGCGGGAGCCCTACGCGTTTTTCCTGGCCAAGAACGTCTTCTTCGCGGGCGTGATCGTGTACCTGAGCTACCTGCTGGCCACGTACAAGGGCCTGCCGAACGTGCTGATCGTGATGGGCGTGCTGATCGTGGCCTACGACTTCGTCACCAACCGCACCACCGTCGGCCGGCGCATCTATGCGCTCGGTGGCAACGAGAAGGCAGCCCGCCTGTCGGGCATCAAGACGCAGCGGCTCGCCTTCCTCACGTTCGTCAACATGGGCGTGCTGGCCGCGCTGGCCGGGCTGGTGTTCGCCGCGCGCCTGAACACCGCAACGCCGAAGGCCGGGCTGGGCTTCGAGCTGGACGTGATCGCCGCCTGCTTCATCGGCGGGGCATCGGCCTCGGGCGGCGTCGGCAAGGTGATGGGCGCGGTGATCGGCGCGTTCGTGATGGGCGTGATGAACAACGGCATGTCGATCCTCGGCATCGGCATCGACTACCAGCAGGTCATCAAGGGGCTGGTGCTGCTGGCGGCCGTGTTCATCGACGTCTACAACAAGAACAAGTG
>SEGN01000314.1 GCA_004211245.1 Variovorax sp. | reverse complement strand
GTGCCCGACACCAAGAGCGGCACGCCCGGCGCGGATGCGGTGAAGGTGAAGGGGAACATCACCTGGGTGGCGGTGGCGGATGCGGTGCCGGCCGAGGTGCGGCTGTACGAGCGCTTGTTTGCGGCGGATCAACCGGGGAATGGCGAACTGCTGGACGAGCTGAACAAGAACAGCCTGACGACCTGTGCCGCGTACGTGGAACCGTCACTCGCCGCCGCGACCGTGGGCGGGGCGGGGTTTCAGTTCGAGCGGCATGGGTACTTTGTGGTGGATGCGAAGACGGCTGGTGCCCGGACGTTGGTGTTCAACCGCGCAGCTGGCATGCGGGACGGTTGGGGCAAGTAACCGCGGCCGGCGTCTTGGGTTCTTTCACCCAGCGGCCTCTGGCCCTCGAGCGATGCAGCCCGCGTTGCGCCCATCGCGCAACGCGCGGCGAGCGTAGTAGCTGAAGGCGACCGCGTTGCGTTTGGGGCGCAGCACCCAGTCGTGAGCTTCCTGCGCCAATTGGGGATCGATCGGCTGGATGGCACCTGCCGACGCTGAAAGCAGGTGCATGCGGGCGGCACGCTCGAAGGCGACGCCCAGCACCACAGCCTCCTCCACGCTGCTGGCGGCGATCAGCAGGCCGTGGTGGGCCAACAGCAATGCACGCTTGTCGCCCAGCGCCGCCGCGATGAATTCGCCCTCCTCGTTGCCGACCGGAATGCCCGGCCATTTGGCGACGAAGGCGACATCGTCGTACAGAACGCAATTGTCCATGTGGGAGATCTGCAGCGGAGTTTCCAGCATGCCGAGCGCAGCGGAATGAATTGCATGCGTGTGCACGATGCAGTTGACGTCGGGACGAGCACGATAGACCCAGGAATGAAATCGGTTGGCCGGGTTCGCCATGCCGGCACCTTCGAGCACGTTCAGATCCTCATCGACCAGCAAGAGGTTGTCCTCGCTGATTTCGTCGAACCCGAGGCCCAGGCGCTGGGTCAGATACGTGCCCGGCGCACTGGCGCGCGCGGTGATCTGCCCGGCAAGGCCGGAGTCGTGACCGTTATCGAACAGGATGCGGCAGGTCAGCGCCAGTTTCTGGGCCAGGGTGTAGCTGCTTTCTTCCAGATGGACGTCCATCTGGCGATAGGCGCTTTGCACCAGCGATGCCTTGTCAAGCGAAAAGGTTTCCGGATTGCTCATGAACGGTGTCCTTGAAGGGTGGGATTCGGTCAGCTCGCCGGCGGCAATTCCGCGGTCGAGAAGTTCAGGTCGGGCCTGCCGGGAAACAACGGCTGATAGCCCGGCAACGCTTCGAAACGCGCCAGCCAGGCATCGATCCCGGGAAACGGCGACAGATCGATGCCGCCCATCGAGGCCATGCGCGTGTAGGGATACAGTGCCACATCCGCGATGCTCGGGTGCATCGACGTTGCCACCCAACCGCTCGGGCCGCTCCGTACCAACTGCGATTCAACTACATCGAGCGCCGCGCGGCCCTCGCTCGCGAAATGCAGCATGTCGGCGTCGGCTGGATTGCGGTCACGATGCAGCCCAAGGTGCAGCCGCAACTGAGCGAGTGGCTTCATGTGCCGTTCCTGCTCGAACGACAACCAGCTGAGAACCTGCGCCTGCTCGAGTGCGCCTTTCGGCCACCACGCGCTGCCTTGGGCGAGATAGAACAGGATCGCCATCGACTCGGGCAGGGCGCTGCCGTCGCCGAGCACCAGCACGGGCACCTGCCGCAGCGGCGCGATCAATCGAAAAGCCTCGGTGCGCAGGTCGCCCCGGTCGATCGAAAGCGTGTGGCGTTTCAGCGGCACTCCGAGCAGGCCGGCCATCAACCGCACCTTCCAGGCATTGCCCGATCGCTGGGTGTCGTAGAGCAACATTGCTGGTCTCAGTCCAGCTTCGTGCCGGCGGCCTTGGTCACCCGTGACCATTTCTCCGTTTCGGCTTGCACATGCTTGTTGTAGGCGGCGACACCGGTCGGCATCGGTTCGATCCCGAGTTCGGCGAGGCGCGCGACCATGTCGGCTCTCGACAGCACCCGGGTCAAGGCCTGCGACAGCACCTCGATCTGCGCAGCCGGCGTGCCTGGCGGCGCCACGATCGCGTTCCACGAGCCGATCTGGAAGCCGGGCACGCCTTGCTCGACGCTGGTGCGCAAGTCAGGCATCGCCGCATTGCGTCGGCTGTCCGCGATTGCAAGGGCCTTCAGCCGCCCGGCCTTCACCTGCGGCTGAATCACCGGGATCGCGTCGATCACGATCTGCACCTGCCCACCCAGGGCAGCGTTGACCGCTTCGGCGCCGCTCTTGAACGGAATGTGCACGATGAAGCTCTTCGTCGAGAGCTTGAACAGTTCGATCCCCAGGTGCGGCGAGCTGCCGTTTCCCGCCGAACCGAAGTTGAGCCGCCCGGGATGCGCGTGGGCGTACTTGACCAGGCTCTGCAGGTCGGTTACGCCCGCAATGTCGCCCACGGCCATCACGTACGGCGAGTTGCTGACAAGAGATACCGGCGCAAATGCTGCGGGGTCATAGGCCAGCTTGCTGTAGATCATCTTGTTGACCACCTGGGTGCCGACCGTGGCCAGCAGCAGCGTGTAGCCGTCCGCGGGTGCCTGTGCGACCGCCTGCGCTGCGATGCTTCCGCCGGCCCCTGCGCGGTTTTCGATGGTTACCGCCTGCTTCAGTTCCTCACCTAGCTGCTGCCCTATCAACCTGCCGACCACGTCAGTGATGCCGCCCGCGCCAAACGGGATGACCAGTTTGATCGGCTTGGTGGGGTAGCTCCCCTGCGCACTTGCAGGCAATGCACAGACGGCCAATGCGAACGCCGTGCAAAGGGTGGGCGCAAGCAGCGCGGCGCGCGTACGAATGCGGAAGAAAAACGACATGACAATACTCCTTCGGTTTGAACGAGTTCGGTGAAGCAAGACCCGGGCCGATATGACTCAAGTTGATTATAGGACACATGTGTCCTCCAAAATTAGATGTCCATCAAGCTGAAGCTATTGCGCGTGCAGGCTGGAATGACCCTCGAAGCCCTTGCCCGGGCGGCAGACCTGACACGCAGCTATGTGTCCAAGGTCGAACGTGGTGCATCGACGCCCTCGATCGGAGCAGCGCTGAAGTTGGCCAAGGCGCTCAAGGTGCCGGTGGAAGAGTTGTTTGGAGAACCTTCGGACAGTGACCCGGTCACCATCACCCGCGCCAGCAACGCGCGCGCACGCAATCCCGTGCAGGGCGAGCCGCGCGTAGTGGCAGGCACTGCGCCTGGCCATCGGATGCTGGCGTTTGTGCTGCAACCCGGGAAGGAGCGGGAGCGCGGGCACCCCATGAGCCACCACGAAGGCGAGGAAATCCTCTACGTCCTGCGGGGCGCCATCACGCTACAGCTTGCCGACCGCAGCGAGGCGCTGGAAACGGGTGACTGCGCCCATTTCAATTCCACGGTACCGCACAAGATCACGAGCCGCGGCGACGAACCAGCCGAAGTGTTGCTGGTGATTGCTGCCTGAGTCCATCGCCCCGGCGGCCTGCGGAGGTCACGCGCTGCGCCGCGTCAGCAGCAGCAACCCACCCATCAGCGTGAACAGCCCGCCGCACACCCGGTTCACCCAGCGCACCGGGCCGCTGCGTCGCAGCAGCGGCGCAATGCGCGAGACACTGAGCGCGCAGGCCGTGAGCACGGCGAACTCGAAGGCCATGAAGGTCAGCGCGAGGATCGCGAACTGCGGTGCCATCGGCGCGGACGGGTTCAGGAACTGCGGGAAGAACGCCGCGAA
>SEGN01000313.1 GCA_004211245.1 Variovorax sp. | reverse complement strand
GCGATGGCGCTGGCCGACACCATGGTCGTGATGAACCACGGCCTGATCGAGCAGGTCGGCTCGCCGCACACGGTCTACAACCATCCGGCCAGCGAGTTCGTGGCGCGCTTCATGGGCGGCCACAACGTGATCGACACCGCCACCGGTCCCATTGCGGTGCGCAACGACCACATGCGCGTGGGAGGCCCGGCCGAGGTCGGCATCGCGGCGCTGATCACCGACGTCGAATACCAGGGCACCTACGTGCTGCTCGGCCTCGAAGTCGTCGAGGCCGCGGCCGGCCGCAAGGGCGTGTCGGTGCTGCTGAACGAGGCTGCGTTCCTCGCCCACCCCTACACCGCCGGCGAGCAGGTGCGCCTGTCCTGGGATCCGGCGGACGCTCGGGTGCTCGGTCCGGGCGTGAAGCGGCCGTCGGAGCGCGGCATGCCGCCCGCCGCGCCGCGTGCGCACCGCGACGAACTGGCCGCGGAAGCGGCCTGAGACCTTCTCTCCTTTTCCCTTCTCATCACCACCAACACTGGAGGCACTTCCATGTCCGACTCGATCGACCCATCCGCCAAAGGCCTGCAGCGCCGCGCCCTGCTCAAGGGCACCACCGGCATGGCCGGCATCCTGGCGACCGGCATGGCGCCCTTCGTTCATGCGCAGGAGAAGATCGTCTTGCGCTACCTCGGCACCGCGGTGAACCAGGACAAGGCCATCGGCGAGAAGTTCAAGGCCGACACGGGCATCGAGATCCAGTACGTGGCCGTCACCACCGACGACGTGACCAAGCGCGCCGTGACCGCGCCCAACAGTTTCGACCTGATCGACACCGAGTTCTTCTCGCTCAAGAAGATCGTGCCGACCGGCAACCTCAAGGGCATCGACACGAAGAAGATCAAGAACGCCGACAAGATCACGCCGCTCTTCACGCAAGGCATGGTGGCCGGCAAGGCCGTGGGCGACCAGGGCACGGCGCCCAAGAAGGTGATCTACCTCGAAGGCGAGAAGAGCAAGAAGTTCTCGACCACGCCGACGCAGTTCATGTCGCTGATCCCGACCGTCTACAACGCCGACACGCTGGGCATCCGCCCCGATCTGATCAAGCGCCCGATCGACTCGTGGGCCGAGCTGCTCAACCCCGAATTCAAGGGGAAGGCCGCGATCCTGAACATCCCCTCGATCGGCATCATGGACGCCGCGATGGTGGTGGAAGCCAAGGGCATCCACAAGTACAAGGACAAGGGCAACATGTCCAAGGCCGAGATCGACCTGACGATCAAGACCCTGATCGAAGCCAAGAAGGCCGGCCAGTTCCGCGCGTTGTGGAAAGACTTCAACGAGTCGGTCAACCTGATGGCCTCGGGCGAAGTGGTGATCCAGTCGATGTGGTCGCCCGCCGTGACGGCCGTGCGCACCAAGGGCATCGCCTGCAACTTCCAGCCGCTGAAAGAGGGCTATCGGGCCTGGGCCGCCGGCTTCGGCCTACCGGCCACGCTGAGCGGCAAGAAGCTCGACGGTGCCTACGAGTTCATCAACTGGTTCCTCGACGGCTGGGCCGGCGCCTACCTGAACCGCCAGGGCTACTACAGCGCCGTGCTCGACACCGCCAAGGCCAAGATGGAAGGCTATGAGTGGGCCTACTGGATGGAAGGCAAGCCCGCCTCGCAGGACATCAAGAGCCCGAACGGCGACGTGCTGGCCAAGGCCGGCGCGGTGCGCGACGGCGGCAGCTACGAAGCGCGAATGGGCGGCATCGCCTGCTGGAACGCGGTGATGGACGAGAACGAGTACATGGTGAGGAAGTGGAATGAATTTGTCGCAGCCTGAAGGCTGTCGACAAATTCGACCCCCAGGCTGCGCGTCGCGTTGCTCGCCAGGAACTCAACAACCCTAGCCACCGTATGAGCTCACCTGTCGCATCCGGCCATGCCGCCTCCATACCGACGCACGCCGTGAAAGCGTGGTGGCAGGCCGCGCCGTTTGCGCTGGTGTTCTTGCTGTTCTTTCTGATTCCGCTGGCGCTGATCGCGATGGTCAGCCTGTGGAACTTCAACGAGTACGAGCTGATCCCGGCCGTCACGCTGCGCAACTACTGGAGCATCTTCGAAGGCTGCACACAGCTCACCGACAACGGCGACTTCTGCGTCACGCTCAGCACCTACATCAGCACGCTCAAGTTCTGCCTGCTGGTCTGGGGCATCACGCTGTTGATCGGCTTCTCGGTCGCGTACTTTCTGGCGTTCCACGTGCGCTCGCCGGGCATGCAGACGATCCTGTTCGTGCTGTGCACCGTGCCGTTCTGGACGTCGAACGTGATCCGCATGATCTCGTGGGTGCCGCTGCTCGGGCGCAACGGGCTGGTGAATCAGGGCCTCATCGGCCTCGGCGTGGTCGACGAGCCGGTCGAGTGGCTGCTGTTCTCCGACTTCTCGGTGGTGCTGGCCTTCGTGCACCTCTACACGATGTTCATGATCGTGCCGATCTTCAACTCGATGATGCGCATCGACCGCTCGCTGCTCGAGGCCGCCAGCGACTCGGGCGCCAGCGGCTGGCAGACGCTGTGGAACGTCATCGTGCCGCTGTCGCGCACCGGCATCCTGATCGGCTCGATCTTCGTCATCACGATCGTCATGGGCGACTTCGTCACCATCGGCGTGATGGGCGGCCAGCAGATCGCCTCCATCGGCAAGATCATTCAGGTGCAGACCTCGTACCTGCAGTTTCCGCTCGCCGCGGCCAACGCGATGATCCTGCTGGCCGTGGTGCTGATGATCATCTGGGGCCTGACGCGTCTGGTCGACATCCGCAAGGAACTATGAGCAACCGCATCGGCGAGCAACGCTCCCCCGGCTACTGGCCGCTCGCGATCGTGTTCGCGCTGTTCGTGGTGTTCCTCTACGGCCCGATGATCACGATCTTCGTGCTGAGCTTTCAGGGGCCGGAGGGCGGCCTCACCTTTCCGCTGCGCGGCGTCTCGCTGCACTGGTTCTACAAGCTGGCCGAAGGCCTGGGCACGGTCGACATCGGCGCGGCGTTCCGTCGCTCGCTGGCGCTCGGCGCGGTGGTGATGGCGTTCACGGTCGTGCTCTCGGTGCTCGCCGGCCTTGCGTTCCGCAAGAAACTCGCGGGCAGCAACGCGCTGTTCTTCATCACGGTCGCCAGCCTGATCATGCCGTCGATCATCATCTCGCTCGGCATCGGCCTGCAGTTCCGATTGCTCGACACCGGCATCAAGGAAGCGCTGACCGCCATGGGCGCGACCGACACGCTCGAAGGCTACGGCACCGCGCTCGGCCTCTTCACCTCGGCGCTCGGCGCGCACCTCACGTGGACGCTGCCGTTCGGCCTGCTCATCATGTTCGCGGTGTTCAACCGCTTCAACCCGGCCTACGAAGAAGCCGCGCGTGATCTCGGCGCCACGCCGTGGCAGGCGTTCCGGCACGTGGTGCTGCCACTCATCGGCCCCTCCATCGTCGGCATCGGCATGTTCGGCTTCACGCTGAGCTGGGACGAGATCGCGCGCACCTCGCAGGCCATCGGCGACGTCAACACGCTGCCGCTCGAACTGCAGGGGCTCACGTCGACCGTGACCACGCCGTCCATCTATGCGCTCGGCACGGTCACCACCATCGTGTCGTTCGGCGTGATGGCGGTGGCGCTCGGCACGGCCGCCCTGCTGCGCCGCCGCTCCACGAAAAAGACACGCTGAGCACGCGATGCCTTCGCTGCTCGTCATCAATCCCAACACCTCGACCTCGGTCAGCGCGCTGCTGCAGCAGCACGTGCAGCGCGAGGCTGGCGAAGCGCTGG
>SEGN01000312.1 GCA_004211245.1 Variovorax sp. | reverse complement strand
GACCTCGGCGGCAAGCAGCATCTGCTGTTGAACGACGATTCCCGGCGCGCCGGCCTGTCCGAAGCCGAGATCACGCCGTTTCCGAACCAGGATAATTGTCGTTACAGTGTCGAGGGCGTGGTGTGCAAGGTGCCGGCGGGTCAGTATTTCATGATGGGCGACAACCGTGACAACTCGCTGGACTCGCGCTATTGGGGTTTCGTGCCGGACCAGAACATCGTCGGACGCGCTTTCTTCGTCTGGATGAATTTCGGCAATCTCAAGCGCATCGGTTCATTCCAATAGCCGGCTTCAAGCTGGCAACATCATCATTCGAGGGGTAGTGGGCATGAGGGCATATCGGTCGGTTCAGGAAGCGAAGCAGCGCGGGATTTCGTTCATCGGATTGCTGTTCGTCGCGATCGTGGTGGCCTGCGTTGGCATCGTCGCCGCGCAGGTGATTCCCACGCTGATCGAGCTGCAGGCGATCGACAAGGCCGCCAACAAGGCCAAGGAAGGCACGACCGTGCCCGAAGTGCGCGCCATCTTCGACCGTGCCCAGGCCATCGACGACTTCAAGCTCACCGGCAAGGACATCGAAGTCCAGAAGGTCGGCGACAAGGTCGTGGTGTCGTACGCCTACGACCGCGAAATCCACCTGTTCGGCCCCGCCTTCCTGACGATGAAGTACAGGGGCCAGTCGCGCTGACCGTGAGTGCAGGCGGCCTTGCTGCGCTGCAAGCGCGCCTCCACCACAACTTTGCCGACGCACGCCTGCTTCAGCAGGCGCTGACGCACCGCAGCTTTTCGTCCGACCACAACGAGCGTCTGGAGTTTCTCGGCGATTCGGTGCTGAACCTCGCGGTGGCGCACCTGCTCTATCGCCGTCTTTCCGAACTGCCCGAAGGCGACCTCTCGCGTGTGCGTGCCAATCTGGTCAAGCAGGACACGTTGCACCAGATCGCGGTGCGCCTTGCGCTCTCGCCGCTCTTGCGTCTGGGGGAGGGGGAAGCCAAATCCGGCGGCCCCAACCGCCCGTCGATCCTGGCCGATGCGCTCGAAGCGCTGATCGGCGCGGTCTACCTCGATGCCGGGTACGCTGCCGCCGAGCAACTGGTGCACCGGCTCTACGAGTCGGTCGAAATCAGCGCGCGCATGGACGCCGCCGCCAAGGATCCGAAGACCGAATTGCAGGAATGGCTGCAGGGCCACAAAATGAAGCTGCCCCTCTACCGCGTGGTCGGCACGCTCGGGGCGGCGCACAAGCAGACCTTCGATGTCGAGTGCGAGGTGGCCGAGCTGGCGCTGACCGAGCGCGGCATCGGCGGTTCGCGCCGCGCCGGCGAGCAGGCGGCCGCGGCGGCCATGTTGATCCGGCTCAAGTCACGCCGCGCCTGACGCGAAGACCCCACAAATGAACGACATCCCCGATTCGACAGTGCCCGCCGGCCCGCAACGCTGCGGGCTGATTGCGATCGTCGGCAAGCCCAACGTGGGCAAGTCGACGTTGCTCAACGCGCTGGTCGGCCAGAAGATCAGCATCACCTCGCGCAAGGCGCAGACCACGCGCCACCGCATCACCGGCATGCGCACGCTCGGCGCGACGCAGTTCGTGTTCGTCGACACGCCAGGCTTCCAGACGCTGCACGCCAATGCGCTGAACAAGTCGCTCAACAAGACGGTGCAGGGCGCCGTCGGCGACGTCGACCTGATCCTCTTCGTGGTCGAGGCCGGCAGCTTCACGCCAGCCGACGCGCGCGTGCTCAAGCTGCTCGGCAAGGGCATCCCGACGGTGCTGCTCGCCAACAAGCTCGACAACGTGCACCGCCGCGGCGACATCGCGCCCTGGCTGCAGGACATGCAGGGCAAGCACGCGTTCGCCGAATTCGTGCCGATGTCGGCCAAGAACGCCAAGGATGTCGAGCGCGTGTTCGGCATCTGCGAAAAGTACCTGCCCGAACAGCCCTGGTTCTACGGCGAGGACGAACTCACCGATCGCAGCGAGAAATTCCTGGCCGGCGAGCTGGTGCGCGAAAAGCTGTTCCGTCTGACCGGCGACGAACTGCCCTACACCTCGACCGTGATCATCGACAAGTTCGAGGAGCCGGCTGGGCCGACGACGAGGCGCGGGTCAGGTCGTTCGGCTACGAGTGACGTGGCGACTTCGCATCGCGTCGCTCACGAGCCGGCCTATGTGCTGCACCGCTACGACTGGAGCGAGTCGAGCCTGATCCTCGAGGTCTTCACGCGCCACCATGGCCGCATCGCCCTCGTGGCCAAGGGCGCCAAGCGACCGAGTTCCAACTTTCGCCCGGTGCTGCTGCCGCTGCAGCCGCTGCAGCTCAACTACGGGGGCGATGCAGAGATCCGCACGCTCAAGGGTGCCGAATGGATGGGCGGCCATGTCATGCCCACCGGCGAGGCGCTGCTGTCGGGCTACTACGTCAACGAACTGATGATGCGCCTGCTGGCGCGTGACGACGCGCATGCAAGGCTGTTCGACGCCTACGCCGCCGTGGTGCAGGTGCTCGCCGGCCATCATGGCGACGCCCAGGCCGCCACGCACTCGTCCGCGTTGCGCGCCTATGAATTGATCCTGTTGCGCGAGATCGGCCTGCTGCCCTCGCTCGACGTGCAGACGCTGACCCTTGCGCCGCTCGACCCGTCCACGCGCTACAGCCTGGTGCCCGAGGCCGGGCTTCACGAAGCCGAGCCGTCGCTGGCTGCTGCGTTGCGCGGCGCGGAATGGCTGGCGCTGCAGCAGGCGCTCGACGACGCCGCGCCGTTCTCGGCCACCGTGCATCACGTGGCGGGCATGGACACCGGGTTGGGCGCGGCCTTGCGCACCCAACTGCGCACCTTGCTCAACTACCATTGCGGCGTGACGACGCTGCGCACCCGGCAGATGATCAGAGACCTGCAAGGCTTATGAACACTCCTCCTTCACCTCGCACCGCGACCGCGCTTTCGGTCAACCTCAACAAGGTCGCGCTGGTGCGCAACACGCGCGAACTCGGCATACCGAGCGTGCTGTTCGCGGCTGCGACCTGCCTGGACGCCGGCGCGCACGGCATCACGGTGCATCCCCGACCCGATGCGCGCCACATTCGCGCGCAGGACGTGCACGAGCTTTCGGCGCTGATCGCCAAGGAGTGGCCCGGCGTCGAGTTCAACATCGAGGGCAACCCCTTCCACAACCTGATGGACTTCGTGCGCGAGTTGCGCCCGCACCAGGCGACCTTCGTGCCCGACAGCGAAACCCAGTCGACCAGCGACCATGGCTGGACGTTTCCGGAGGATGCGGCGCGCCTGCGCCCGCTGATCTCCGAAGCCAGGTCGCTCGGCGTGCGTGTCAGCCTGTTCATGGACCCCGATCCCGAAATGATGGCCGCCGCCAAGGCGGTCGGGGCCGACCGTGTCGAGCTCTACACCGAGGGCTATGCCGCTTCTCGCGGCACGTCGCGCGCCGCGGCCGTGCTGGCGCTCTATGCCGAATCGGCGCGCGCGGCGCAGGCGGCGGGGCTGGAAGTCAACGCCGGCCACGACCTGAGCCGCGACAACCTCAGCGACTTCCTGCGCGCCGTGCCCGGCGTGCGCGAAGTGTCGATCGGCCATGCGTTCGTGGCCGACGCACTCGAGCTCGGCTACGAGGCGACCACGCGCGACTATCTGCGCTGCATCGCCGATGCCCACGCAGCCCGATGATCTACGGCATCGGCACCGACATCTGCGATGTGCGTCGCATCGCCGCGACGTTCGAGCGGCAGGGCGAACGCTTCGCGCGCAGGGTGTTGAGCGACGGCGAGTTCAAGGTCTGGCAGGCCCGCAGCACGCGCTGGCCGAAGCGCGGCCTGAGCTTCCTGGCGACGCGCTTCTCTGCGAAGGAAGCCTTCAGCAAGGCCATCGGCATGGGCATGCGCATGCCGATGAGCTGGCGTCTGTGCGAGATCGCCAACCTGCGCAGCGGCAAGCCTGTCATCGTGTTGCACGGTGCGCTCAAGGAATGGTTCGACGCACAGGGCCTGACCGCGCACGTGACCGTGACCGATGAATCCGACTACGCGGCGAGCTTTGTCGTCGTCGAGAAGCCATGACCGAAGAACTGCGCCACGCCCCGCTCATCATCGATGTGGCAGGCACCGAACTCAATGCCGCCGACCGGCGCCGTCTGGCCGATCCGCTGGTCGGTGGCGTCATCCACTTTGCCCGCAACTGGGAGAACCGCACGCAGCTGGCTGCGCTCAACGCCGAGATCAAGGCGCTGCGGCCTGACCTGCTGATCTGCGTCGATCACGAGGGCGGCCGGGTGCAGCGCTTTCGCACCGACAACTTCACCCGGTTGCCGTCGATGCGCTCGCTGGGCGAACTGTGGATGCGCGACCCGCTGCGCGCCACGAAGGTCGCCACCGCCTGCGGCCATGTGCTCGCGGCCGAGCTGCGCGCTTGCGGGATCGACTTCAGTTTCACTCCGGTGCTCGACCTCGACCACGGCGAGAGCAGCGTGATCGGCGACCGGAGTTTCCACCGCGACCCGCGCGTCGTGTCGCTGCTGGCCAAGAGCCTCGCGCACGGCCTGCTGCAGGCCGGCATGGGCAACTGCGGCAAGCATTTTCCGGGGCATGGTTTCGTCAAGGCCGACTCGCACGTGGCGATACCGGTCGATCGCCGCAGCCTCACGACGATCCTGGCCGACGATGCGATGCCCTACGACTGGCTCACGGGCACGCTGACCGCCGTGATGCCGGCCCACGTGATCTATCCCCGGGTCGACGCGCGCCCGGCCGGTTTTTCCGGAAAGTGGCTCGGCAAGATCCTGCGCAGCCAGCTGGGCTTCGACGGCGCGGTGTTCAGCGACGACCTGAGCATGGAAGCGGCACGGCGCATCGACGGCAGGCTGCTGAGCTACTCCGAGGCCGCGCTGGCCGCGCTCGGTGCAGGCTGCGACCTGGCCCTGCTGTGCAACCAGAGCGTGGGCGACGGCGCACCGCTGGACGAATTGCTCGCCGGGCTGACCGAGGCTCGCGCCCGCCGGGACTGGTGGCCCGACGCCGTCAGCGAACGTCGCCGCCGCGCCTTGCTGCCGCGCGGCGAGGCGCCGACCTGGACGCAACTGACGCAGGACGAAAGCTACCTGCGCGCGCGCGCCATGTTGCAACTATGACCCAGGGGATGGCCATGACACCCAACCGAATCGACGAAGCGGCGGATGCCTTCTGGCGCGCCTGGCAACTCGGCGCCGCCATCGACCACCTGCCGCTCGCGGACCGCCCGGCCACGCGTGCCGACGGCTACGCCATACAGGCGCGGCTCGACGACCGCAGCGGCAGGCCACCGGCCGGCTGGAAGATCGCCGCGACCAGCACCGCGGGTCAAAAGCACATCAACGTCAGCGGCCCCCTGGCCGGCCGCCTGCTCGCCGAGCGCGTGCATGCCGAGGGTGCCGTGTTCTCGATGAGAGGCAACCGCATGGCGGTGGCCGAGGCCGAATTCGTGTTCCGCATGGCAAGCGACTTGCCGCCGCGCGCGCAGCCGTACGGCGTCGCCGAGACGCTCGATGCCGTGGCCGACCTGTACCTGGGCATCGAGGTCCCGAACTCGCGTTTCGCCGACTTCGTGACGGCCGGAGAGGCGCAGCTGATCGCCGACAACGCCTGCGCCCACGAGTTCGTGCTCGGCCCGCGTGTCACCGCGTCGTGGCGCGCGCTCGACCTGGCGAACCACCGCGTGCACGCCACCGTGACGGGGACGGCGCGCAGCTATGCGCGCGATGGCATCGGTGCCAATGTGCTGGGCGACCCGCGCATCGCGCTCGCCTGGCTGGCCAATGAACTCTCGCAGCACGGCATGACCCTGCGGGCCGGACAGGTCGTGACCACCGGAACCTGCGTGGTGCCGCTGGAGATCGTCGCGGGGGA
>SEGN01000311.1 GCA_004211245.1 Variovorax sp. | reverse complement strand
CACGCGCCGCTTCGACGATCTTGCCGCAGATGATCTTGGCGTCGTTCGGGCGTTCCTGCAGGTAGTCGGTCAGGAGCTTGCCGACGATGTCTTCCACCGGGGCGCGCACTTCGCTGCTGACGAGCTTGTCCTTGGTCTGGCTCGAGAACTTGGGCTCGGGCACCTTCACGCTCAGCACGCAGCACAGGCCTTCACGCATGTCGTCGCCGGTGACTTCGACCTTCGCCTTCTTGGCGAACTCGTTCTCTTCGATGTACTTGTTGATGACGCGCGTCATCGCGGCGCGCAGGCCGGTCAGGTGGGTGCCGCCATCACGCTGCGGGATGTTGTTGGTGAAGCACAGCACCTGTTCGTTGTAGCCGCTGTTCCACTGCATCGCGACTTCGACGCCGATGTGCGTGCCGGGAATGCCGCCATAGGTCTCGGCCGGGCGCTCGCCTTCGGCGTAGAACGAGTTCGGGTGCAACACGGTCTTGCCCTTGTTGATGAACTCGACGAAGCCGCGCACGCCGCCGGCGCCAGAGAAGTCGTCTTCCTTGCCGGTGCGCTCGTCCTTCAGGCGGATGCGCACGCCGTTGTTCAGAAAGCTCAGCTCGCGCAGGCGCTTGCTCAGGATCTCGTAATGGAAGTCCGCGTTCTCCTTGAAGATCTCGGTGTCCGGCAGAAAGTGCACCTCGGTGCCACGCTTGTCGGTGTCGCCGATCACCTTCATCGGTGACACCTCGACGCCGCCTACTTTCTCGAGCAAGCGGTTCTGCACGAAGCCGCGGCTGAACTCCAGCTCGTGGATCTTGCCTTCGCGGCGCACCACCAGGCGCAGCATCACGCTCAGCGCGTTGACGCAGCTCACGCCCACGCCGTGCAGGCCGCCCGAGACCTTGTAGCTGTTCTGGTTGAACTTGCCGCCGGCATGCAGCTCGGTGAGCGCGATCTCGGCCGCCGAGCGCTTCGGCTCGTGCTTGTCGTCCATCTTCACGCCGGTCGGGATGCCGCGGCCGTTGTCGGTGACGGAGATCGAGTTGTCGGTGTGGATGGTGACGACGATGTCGTCGCAATGCCCCGCGAGCGCCTCGTCGATCGAGTTGTCGACCACTTCGAACACCAGATGGTGCAGGCCGGTGCCGTCGGACGTGTCGCCGATGTACATGCCCGGGCGTTTGCGCACCGCCTCCAGCCCTTCGAGGATCGTGATCGAGCCTTCGCCGTAGCTGGTGTCGGGCGGCACGACCTGGACTTCAGGCGTGTAGACCGGTTCGGTGTGCGGGGCTTCGGGCTTGTTCTCTTCACTCATCTTGATCCTCTGGCTCTCTGTTCGGGAATGCCGCAGAACCGGCTTTGCCGGGCTGCAGGCATTGCCCCCTGCAAGGGGGTGGGCGTAGCGACACGAAGTGCGCGCAGCCTGGGGGTGCGCCGGCTAGATCCGCATCGGCATCACGACGTACTTGAAGGATGCGTTGTCGGGAATGGTCAGCAGCGCCGAGCTGTTGGAGTCGGCCAGGTCGAGCTTGACCATGTCCTGGCTCATGTTGGCCAGCGCGTCGATCAGGTAGGTCACGTTGAAGCCGATCTCGATGGCGTCGCCGCCGTAGTCGATGTCGAGCTCGTCCTGCGCCTCTTCCTGCTCGGCGTTGTTCGATGCGATGCGCAGCGTGCCGGGCTCCAGGTTCAGGCGCACGCCCTTGAACTTCTCGCTCGTCAGGATGGCCGTGCGCTGCAGGCTGGCCAGCAGCGGCGCGCGGCCGAGCGTCACGCTGTTCTTGTGATTCTTGGGGATCACGCGGTTGTAGTCTGGGAACTTGCCCTCGACCAGCTTGGTGACGAACTCCATGCCGCCGAAGCTGAACTTGGCCTGGTTGCTCGCAAACTGCATCTCGATCGCGCCTTCGGCATCGCTCAGCAGGCGCTGCATCTCCAGCACGGTCTTGCGCGGCAGGATCACTTCCTGGCGCGGCACTTCGACGTCGAGCGTGGCGGAGGCGAAGGCCAGCCGGTGGCCGTCGGTCGCGACCAGGCTCAGCTGCTTGCCTTCGGCCACGAACAGGATGCCGTTCAGGTAATAGCGGATGTCGTGCACCGCCATCGAGAACGAGACTTGGCCCAGCAGGTCCTTGAGCGTCTTCTGCGGCACGCTGAACACGGGCCCGAAGCTCGCGGCCTCCTGCACCAGCGGGAAGTCCTCGGCCGGCAGCGACTGCAGCGTGAAGCGGCTCTTGCCGCCCTTGAGCACCAGCTTGCTCGCGCTCGATTCGAGGCTCACGGTCTGGTCGGCCGGCATCGTGCGCAGGATGTCGATGAGCTTGCGCGCGCCGATCGTCGTGGTGAAGTTGCCCTCGTCGCCGCCCAGCTCGGCCGTCGTGCGGATCTGGATTTCCAGATCGCTCGTGGTGAGCTGCAACTGGCCGCCGGTCTTGCGGATCAGCACGTTGGCCAGGATAGGCAGTGTGTGACGCCGCTCGACGATGCCGGACACCGACTGCAGCGCGGCCAGAACTTTGTCTTGGGTTGCTTTCAGGACGATCATGTTTACCTCTTCCTATCTTTCTTGGATTGCGACGCGTCAGCCCTTGAGCGTCTGTTCGAGCACGTGCAATTGCTGGTTGAGCTCGGTGAGCTGCTGCCGCTCGCCGGAGATCTTGCGCACGGCGTGCAACACGGTCGTGTGGTCGCGTCCGCCAAACAGCTCGCCGATCTCGGGCAGGCTCTTCTGCGTGAGCTCCTTGGCCAGGTACATCGCAATCTGGCGCGGCCGTGCAATGCTGGCCGGACGCTTCTTGCTGTACATGTCGGCGACCTTGATCTTGTAGTAGTCGGCCACCGTCTTCTGGATGTTTTCCACGGAGATCTGCCGATTCTGGATCGACAGCAGGTCGCGCAACGCCTCGCGTGCCAGGGCGATCGAGATCTCCTTCTGGTTGAAGCGCGAGTACGCAAGGATCTTGCGCAGCGCGCCTTCGAGCTCGCGCACGTTGGAGCGCACGTTCTTGGCGACGAAGAACGCCACTTCCTCGGGCATCTCGACGGATTCGACGCGAGCCTTGTTGATCAGGATGGCCACGCGCATTTCGAGTTCGGGCGGCTCGATCGCGACCGTCAGGCCCGAGTCGAAGCGCGACACCAGCCGCTCATGGATGTCGGCCAGGCCCTTCGGGTAGGTGTCGCTGGTCATCACGATGTGCGATTTCTTGGCCAGCAGGGCCTCGAACGCATTGAAGAATTCTTCCTGCGTCCGGTCCTTGTTGGCGAAGAACTGCACATCGTCGATCAGCAGCAGGTCGAGCGAGTGATAGCGCTCCTTGAACTCGTCGAACGTCTTGCGCTGGTAAGCCTTGACCACATCCGAGACGAACTGCTCCGCGTGGATGTAGAGAACTTTCGAATCGGGCCGGTCGGCCAGCAGCCGGTTGCCCACCGCGTGCATCAAGTGCGTTTTGCCGAGCCCGACGCCGCCGTAGATGAAAAGAGGGTTGTAGAGGTGCCCCGGCATGCCGGCCACGTGCATGGCCGCGGCGCGCGCCATGCGGTTTCGATGACGACCGGCTGGCCGTAGAGCTTCTCGGCCATGGCGGCGATGCGCCCGGAATACTGGGCCCGGATCCAGTCGAGCTTGAAGCGGTTGGCGACGAAAACCGTCATGCGCGACAGGTCGTCCGCGACCTGTGCGGTCAGCGGCTTGATCCAGGTGTTGAACTGCTGTTCGGACAGCTCCTGCGCGAGTTGATCGACGCAGGCCTGCCACAGGCTGTTGCCCATGCTCTCACCCGGCATGGGTCGGCTGGCGTGTGGTGAAACCCTCGGTCATCTCTTGTTTTGTTTGTGGATACATGCAGGTGCGAAGCGCCGCGGATTCTAACTTGTCAAAGCCTTATCCACATGCCCGGAGGGTGTCACCAAACCGTTATGAAAAAGCACCACGATTGTCGCTCGTCCAAATGTTTGCGATAATCGCGGGTTTCCCTGAAAACCTCTTTGTGTGTTTCGGGGGTTCACGCAGCGCCGAGAGGCGCTGGCACCGCACCGAAGCAATCGATCCTCGGGCGGTTCATCTGAGAAATTCGGAACAGCATCATGAAACGCACCTATCAAGCTTCCAAAGTCCGCCGCGCCCGCACCCATGGCTTCCTCGTTCGCATGAAGACCCGTGGCGGCCGCGCCGTGATCAACGCACGCCGCGCCAAGGGCCGCAAGCGCCTGGCCGTCTGACGGCGGCCCCGCGGGCGCCGTTGTCAGCAAACGAGCCAGTGCCAGCTTCATCGGCAGGCGCGCCGGCTTCCATGCAGCGGCTCCAGACCCGCGCCCAGTTCCAGGCCGTCCTCGCGGGTTCCACCGTGGCACGCACCGCTCACTTCGCCCTGCACCGTTGTGCGCTCAATGGCCTGTCGTCTTCCTCCGTTGTTGCCGCGCCGCTCTTCACCGTCGACGACGTGTGGATCGGCGCCATGGTGCCCAAGCGCTGGGCCAAGCGCGCCGTGACCCGCAATGCGATCAAGCGCCAGATCTACAACGTCAGCGCCTCCCCCGAGGTGGTCTTGCCGCGTGCGGCCCATGTGGTGCGACTGCGAGCGGGATTCGATCGCCAGGAATTCGTGAGCGCCAGTTCGCAGCGGCTGAAAGCCGCCGTGCGGGCCGAGTTGCAGCAGTTGCTGGCGCGTGCTTCGGGGGCCCGCCCTTCATGATCAAACGCGTGCTGATCGGCGCGGTCAAAGGCTACCGGCTGCTGCTCAGCCCGTGGCTCGGGGCCTCCTGCCGCTTCGAGCCGACCTGCTCCGTGTACGCCATGGAGGCGCTCGACGTCCACGGTGCCGGCCGCGGCAGCTACCTCACGTTGAAGAGGCTGGCCCGTTGTCAGCCCTGGTGTCAGGGAGGCCACGATCCCGTGCCGACCCGCGCCGCATCGCTGTTCACCCCCCTTATCTCCGACAAGAAGTCTTCTTCATGAACGATATCCGCCGAACCATCCTGTGGGTGATCTTTGGTTTCTCGCTGGTGCTGCTGTGGGACCAATGGCAGGTCCA
>SEGN01000040.1 GCA_004211245.1 Variovorax sp. | reverse complement strand
GCCGCGCCGACCAGTTGCGCCAGGCCGGCCGTCAGCACCTCCTTGTCGAGCGGGTCGGTCATGTGGAAGTCGAGCCGCGCGTACTCGGGCGTGATCGAGCAGCCGTTCACCGGCTGCGGCACCAGGTGGCAGAGCAGGTGCGTCGCGGTGTGAAAGCGCATGAGCTTGTGGCGCCGCGCCCAATCGATGCGGGCGGTGACGGCATCGCCCGTCTTCAGCCCGGCCAGCAGCCCGGCCTGTCCGGGCGCAGGCACGTGCAGGATCTCGTCGGTCGGCCTGCCCTCGGCGTCCTTCGCCTTGCGCGTGTCGACAATGGCCAGTTCGCGCCCGTCGGCCAGCACCAGCATGCCGCTGTCGCCGGCCTGCCCGCCGCCCAGCGGGTAGAACACGGTGCGGTCGAGCACGACGGTGCCGTCGTCCCCCACGCGCAGGACGCGGGCCTCGCATTCGCGCAGGTAGGCGTCGGTGCGGAACAGGTCGTCGGTCATGCGCCGATGGTAGCGGCGACCCGGTTTCGGGGTGCGACCACGCCCGAATGCGCCGCAAGCCGACAGCGCCGCGCGGCGCCCGCAGGCACATTGGCCGCTCCAAGGAGACTCCGCAATGCCCCGAATTCCGTCATCTCTTCTGCTTGTCGCCGCGCTCGCGCTGGCCGCCTGCGGCGAAACCGCCCGGCTGCCGTTCGAGGCCGGCACCGGACCGAAGCCCGAGCTGCCGCCGCCCAACAAGACGCTCTTCCCTACCGTCAATATCGCCCCGGCTGCCGGCTGGACCGACACCCAGGGGCCGACTGCGCTGCCCGGGTTCCAGGTCACGGCGCTCGCGCGCAACCTCGATCATCCGCGCTGGGTTTACACGCTGCCCAACGGCGACGTGCTAGTGGCCGAGAGCAACAAGCCGCCCAAGCCGGAGGGCGTACGCGACGGCGGTGGCGGCATGTTCGACCAGATCAAGGCCAAGGTGCAGGGTCTGGTGATGAAGCGCGCCGGCGCCGGCGTGCCGAGCGCCAACCGCATCACGCTGCTGCGCGATGCCGATGGCGACGGCGTGGCCGAGGTCCGCACCGTGTTCGCGCAGAACCTGATGTCACCGTTCGGGATGGCGCTGGTCGGCAACGAACTCTTCATCGCCAACGCCGACGCGCTGGTGAAGGTGCCCTACGCAGAGGGCCAGACCACCGCCGGCGGGGCACCGGTCAAGGTCACCGACCTGCCGGCCGGCATCAACCACCACTGGACGAAGAACGTCATCGCCAACGCCGACGGCAGCAAGCTCTACGTGACCGTCGGCTCCAACAGCAACATCGGCGAAAACGGCATTCCGGCCGAGGAAGGACGCGCTGCCATCTGGGAAGTCGATGTGAAGACCGGCGTCAAACGACCGTTTGCTGGCGGCCTGCGCAACCCGAACGGGCTTGCCTGGGAGCCGGAGACGAAGACACTCTGGACCGTGGTCAACGAGCGCGACGAGATCGGAAGCGACCTGGTACCCGACTACCTCACCTCGGTGAAGGAAGGGGCCTTCTACGGTTGGCCCTGGAGCTATTGGGGCGGCAACGTCGACATCCGCGTGCAGCCGCAGCGGCCCGAACTGGTGGCGAAGGCGATCGCGCCGGACTACGCGCTGGGCACGCACGTCGCGCCGCTGGGGCTGGCGTTCTCCGATGCGCGCGGCATGCCGGCCGAGTTCGCCAGCGGCGCCTTCGTCGGCGAGCACGGCTCCTGGAACCGCAAGCCGTTGTCGGGCTACAAGGTCGTGTTCGTGCCTTTCATCGGCGGCAAACCAAGCGGCCCGCCGAAGGATTTCCTGACCGGCTTCCTCAGCGCCGACGAAAAGGCGCTGGGCCGCCCGGTCGGCGTGGCGCTCGACAAGCGCGGCGCGCTGCTGGTAGCGGACGACGTGGGCAACGCGGTCTGGCGAGTGTCGCGCAGCAGCAGGTAGGCTCGGGGGGGCCTCTGGTACGGCTCTTGCCTGACCGCCACCTCGATCCCCTACCGTCTGCCCCTTTTATGAGCAAGCCGCGATCCGCCCGTTCTGCCACGCCCCTTCTGCGTGTTTCTGCCAGTGGCGTGCACGGCCTCGGTGCCTATGCGACCCGGCCGCTGCCCGCCGGTGCCTTTCTCGGCCTGTACGAGGGCCGGCGCTACACGCCCGCGCAGATCGATGCCAAGACCTGGGACGACAGCCTGACCTACCTTTTCAAGCTGTCGAACGACGAGACCATCGACGGTGGCAAGGGCGGCAACGCCACGCGCCACCTCAACCATTCGTGCGACCCGAACTGCGAGGCGGTGGAAGATTACGACGAGACCGGCCGCATGGTGCTGCGCTTCCAGACGCTGGTGGCCGTCGATGCCGGCGAAGAGCTTTTCATCGATTACAGCCTGACGGCCGACGACGATTCTTCTCCCGCGGACTATGTCTGCTATTGCGGCACCGAAAGCTGCCGCGGCACCATGCTCGCATGGAGCGAGGACAACGAAGTCGCCCGGTAGGTGCCGCGTCAGATCATCGGTGTGACGGCACCGTCCATCGCCAGGATGGCACCCGTGACGTAGCTGGCGCGCGGGGAGGCCAGGAACACCACCGCGTTGGCGATTTCTTCCGGCGTGGCGATGCGGCCCAGCGGAAGCCTGGCGGTGGCGCGCGCCAGCGCTTCGCCCGTTTCGATGCCCTGCAGCTTCGCGTCGGACTTCAATCCTTCCTGCAGGCGGTCCGTCAGCGTGAGGCCGGGGTTCACCGCATTCACGCGCACGCCTTTCGCCGCATAGGCCGCCGCCATGCCGGCGCTCACCAGCATCAGCGCGGCGTTGGCAGCGCCGCCGGCCATGTGGGTCGGGCTCGCGACCTTGCCGCCCATGCCGATCACGTTGACGATCGCGCCGCGGCCGCGTTCGCCCATCCGCTTGACCACCGGGTCGATCATGTGGATGTAGGTGAAGTACTTGGCGTCCATCGCCTCGTGCCACGCAGCCGCGTCCAGATCGTCCGGCGCGGTGCGTTTGGCGGCGCCCGCGGAATTCACCAACACGTCGACCGGCCCGAAGGCCTTCTCGGCGGCATCGAGCGCCGCCAGCGCGCCGTCCGCGTCTCGCAGGTCGGCTGCATGCAACCGAACGCGGCCCTTGGCACGCGCCCACTGCCGCACCAGCTCCTGCTCGCCTTGCCGAAGGTTGGCCAGATCGCGCGAAACGAGACTGACGCGCGCGCCTTCGCGCAGAAAGCCGAGCGCACAGGCCAGGCCGATGCCCTTGCTGCCGCCGGTGACGAGAACGTGCTGGTCGTTGAGCTGGAGGTCCATGCCGCCATTCAACCACCGCTCTAAGATCGCCGCATGCCAACCGCCAACACCCCGCACCGCTTCTGGGCCGACCTGACGACGCGCGACTTTGCCGCGCTCGATCCCGCACGCACGGTCGCGGTGCTGCCACTCGGCGCCACCGAGCAGCACGGGCCGCATCTGCCACTGGGCGTGGACACGCGGCTGGCCGACGGCATCGTGGCCGCCGCGCTGCCGCAGTTGCCGGCCGATGTGCCGGCGCTGTTCCTGCCGACGCAGGCGATCGGTCTGAGCCCGGAACATGCGCGCTTTGCCGGCACGCTCACGCTCTCGTCCGAAACGCTGATCCGCCTGTGGAAGGACATCGGTGCCGGCGTCGCGCGCGCCGGCGTGCGCAAGCTGGTTCTGTTCAATGCGCACGGCGGTCACGTCGGCGCCATGGACGTCGTTGCGCGCGAACTGCGCGAGGCGCACGGGCTCATCGTCTACAGCGTGAGCTGGTTCAACCTGCCGCTGGGCGAGGCGAACGCGCAGTTCAGCGTCGACGAACACCGCTTCGGCGTGCATGCGGGCGAGATCGAGACCTCGATGATGCTGGCGCTGCATGCACCGCTGGTTCGCGCGGATGCGGCACGCGACTTCGGTTCGACGGCACGGCGGCGCGCGGCGGACTACGCAATCCTGGGCAACGGCAAGAGCGCCAAGTTCGGCTGGGCCATGCAGGACTACAACGCCGAGGGCGCGGCCGGCAACGCGGCAGCCGCCACCGCCGAAAAAGGCCGCAACGTGGTCGCTGCGGCGGCGCGCCAGCTGGCGCTGCTGCTGGCCGAAGTCGCGGCTTTGCCGCTGTCGACACTGGTGCCCTAGCCAAGCGGCGACAATCGCAGCCGCATGACGACCGATACCGCCCCCGCCCCCGCCGCTTCGCGCGCCCCCAAAAAACGCAAACCGCATCCCACGCTCGAGCTGCTGTTCGGGCTCTACCCCGGGCTGTTCGGCGCGCGCTTCCTGCCGCTGCAGCGCGGCGTGTTCCAGGCATTGCTCGAGAAGCACCCCGAGGTGTTCGATCGCGACGCGCTGAAGGTGGCGCTCGGGCTGCATACGCGCTCCACCAAGTACCTGGAGCGCGTCGCGGCCGGCGACAAACGCCACAACCTCGACGGCCAGCCGGTGGAGGACGTGGCCCCGGAGCACGTGCACCACGCCATCCTCGAAGTGTTCAAACGCCGACAGTCGCGCACTGCCGACGACCTGCGTCCGCAGGTGCGCAAGCAAGTGCTGGCGGCGTTCGAACGCTCGGGCCTGGCGCGCGAGGACTACCTCGCGCTGGTGCGCGGGAACGACCCCGCCATGAACGCGCTGGTGGACGAAGCCTTCGCCGAGCTGGCCGCCCAGGTGGCCAGGCGCGAGGCGCTGCAGCGGGCCTTCGCCGCGAGCGGAAAATCGGTTGCCGAATTCGCCGACATGTACGGTCTCGACCCGCGCGAAGTCGGCCGCACCCTGTCGGTCTGACCGGCACGTCCGCCCGTCATCCCGCTGCGGGCGCGAGCGGCATCGGCACGGTCTCCGCCTCGCGATCCGGGATCGATCCGTCGGGACGCGTGAAGGTGCCGATCAACAAGCCGCTGGCGATGGCGCGT
Source organism: Variovorax sp. (assembly GCA_004211245.1). Classification (GTDB taxonomy): domain Bacteria; phylum Pseudomonadota; class Gammaproteobacteria; order Burkholderiales; family Burkholderiaceae_C; genus Variovorax. The sequence continues at coordinate 15,219 of SEGN01000040.1, read as the reverse complement.
TCGCGCAGCCGCTCGATCACCTCGTCGCGCCCCGGCGTTTCGGAAAAGGGCTCACCGTCGCGCAACGCGAAGAGCTGGAACGCATAGCGGTGCACGCCGTGCCCTGGGGGCGGATCGGGTGGCAGCCAGGCCGCCTGCAACCACGAATTGCGCCCGACGTGAAGGCCGCTGCCCGCCTGTTCCGCACTGGGCAGTGCGCCATCGGGCAGCGAGTGATCCTGCGCCGGGAGATCCACCACGATCGCATGCACCAGCGGATTGGGCGTGGGCGAATCGGCATCTTCCACCAGCAGCACGGCCGCAGTGGCCTCGGGCGGCAGGCCTCGCCAGGACAGCGGCGGCGACTCGCCGACGCCGTCTGCCGTGTAGCGCTCGGGAATCGGCGCGTGGTCGGCGAACGCAAGGCTTTCGACCGCGATCGCGGCCAGGCCGGCACGCAGGCCGAGCGTGTTGAACACGATGTGGTCCAGGCCGGCACGCACGTCGTGCAGGGCGTGGCCGATGACGTCGGGGAGTTTTTCGAGCATGGCGCAGCGTAGCCCCTGTGGGTGCGCCTGCATGTAGGACGGCGTTCTACGCAAGCCGGTCGCGGAGGCCCGCACTGCCGGGGCGGTCGTGCAGCTATGTTTCAGTGATGTCCAAATTGCTCAACCCAGATGCGTCGGCCCCCGGGCAGGTGCGTTCCAGAACCGGTGTGTCCGGCCTCGACGACGTTCTGGGTGGCGGCCTGCCGATCCGGCACGTGTACCTGGTCGAAGGCACGCCGGGCGCCGGCAAGACCACGCTGGGTCTGCAGTTCCTGCTGGCGGGGCGCGAACTGGGCGACAAAGGCCTCTACATCACGCTGTCCGAGACGGCCCAGGAACTCGCCATCGTGGCAGGTTCGCACGGTTGGACACTGGACGGCATCGAGGTGTTCGAACTGGTCAGCGAGGAGGGGTTGAGCCCGGACGCCGAGCAGTCGATCCTCTACACCGCAGAGGTCGAGCTGGGAGAGACCACGCGGGCCGTGATGGCCGCGGTCGAGCGGCTCAAGCCGACCCGCCTCGTGTTCGACAGCCTGTCCGAAATGCGCATGCTGGCGCAAAGTCCGTTGCGGTATCGACGCCAGATTCTGGCCCTCAAGCATTTCTTCGCGTCGCGCGACTGCACCGTCCTGATGCTGGACGACATGACATCGGACGGCGGCGACCTGCAACTCCACAGCATCGCGCACGGCGTCATTTCGCTCGAGCAGATCACAGGCGACTACGGTCCCGTGCGGCGCCACCTGCGCGTGGTCAAGATGCGCGGAGTGCGCTACCGCGGCGGCGAACACGACCTGTCCCTCGACACCGGCGGTATCCGGGTTTTTCCAAGGCTGGTCGCGGCGGAGCACCGTACCGACCTGCTGGCGGCGGCGGTCTCGACCGGGACGCCGGCGCTCGACGGCATCTTGGGTGGCGGCCTCTACCGTGGCAGCAACACCCTGCTGATCGGACCCTCGGGCGTCGGCAAGACGACCACCGCCTTGTCGGCCGTGCTGGCGGCGCTGGGGCGCGGAGAGCGCGCCCAGTACTACCTGTTCGACGAAGGCCTCGGCACCCTGCTGCATCGCTGCCAGGCGCTCGACCTGAACATCCGGCCTTACCTCGAATCGGGCCAGCTCGAGCTGCTGCCGCTCGATCCGGCCGAAGTGTCGCCGGGCCGGTTTTCCAACATGGTCCGTGACGCGGTCGAGACCGGTGGCGCCACGACGGTCGTCATCGACAGCCTGAACGCCTACATGCAGTCGATGCCGGGCGCCAAGTTCCTGTTGCTGCAGATGCACGAGCTGCTCACCTATCTGAACCAGAAGGGCATCGTCACGATGCTGGTGCTCGGCCAGCACGGGCTGGTGGGGGAGGGTCGCACCGATGTCGACCTGAGCTACCTGTCCGATGCGATCGTGCTGTTCCGGTTTTTCGAGGCGCGCGGGGCCCTGCGCAAGGCGGTGTCGGTGGTCAAGAGCCGCACCAGCAACCACGAGCTGAGCATCCATGAATTCCGGTTGGGCCAGGGCGGCGTCGAAGTCGGGCCGCCGCTGGTCGACTTCGAGGGCGTGCTGACCGGTGTGCCGTCCTACCGTGGCGAGGTGCCGATGCTCGGCGAACACCGGGCTCTGCGCGTCTGACATGGAACGAAGGGTCTTGATCCATGCGCCGCGAGGCCGCGATGCGGCGGTGATCCGGCGCGTGGTCGAAGGGATGCCGCTGAACGCGGTGGTGGTGGATTCGGCGGCTGACATGCTCAGCATGCTCGGGGAAGGCGCTTCCGCCGCCGTGGTGACCGAAGAGGCCATCGCCCAGGTGCCCGAAGCACCGTTGAGCGACTGGCTCATGGCGCAGCCGAGTTGGTCGGACTTTCCCTTCATCGTTCTGGCGGCGCGCGAGGTCGTGCACCGCTCGCACCGGGCGCTCGCAGCGCTGCAGTCGCTGGGCAACGTCATCCTGCTGGAGCGGCCCGTGCACGCCGAAACGCTCACGCGCGCCATCGATGCCGCGGTGCGCGCCCGCAGCCGTCAGTACGCCACGCGCATGCACCTGATCCAGCTGGGCGAGGCGCGCTCCGACGTCGAGCGGCTCAATAGCGAACTCGAAGCGCGCATTGCTGCGCGCACGCGTGAACTGGCGAGCGCCAACGACCGGCTGATGGCCGAGATCGCCGAGCGCGAACGGGCCCAGGCCGCCTTGCTGCAGGGCCAGAAGATGGAATCCATCGGCCGTTTGACCGGTGGCATCGCGCACGACTTCAACAACCTGCTGCATGTCGTGAACATGAACCTCGACCTGCTCGCGCGGGTCGCCAAGGACGAGAAGATCCTGTCGATCAGCGGGCGGGCCAAGGCCGCGGTGGGCAAGGGCGCGCGGCTCACGGGGCAGTTGCTGTCGTTCGCCCGCAACCAGTCGCTGCTGCCGCGCCTCACCGACGTGAATGCGCTGTTGCTGGGCATGCAGGAGCTGGTTGCGGTATCGGTCGGGCCGGCCATTGCGGTGAACGTCGAGGTCGACGACGAGCCGACCTGGGCCGTGCTCGACGCCAGCCAGCTCGAGATGGCCGTGCTCAACCTGGCCGTGAACGCGCGCGACGCGATGCCGTCGGGCGGCACGCTCACGGTGGCGGTGCGGTTGGCCTCGGCCGGGGACGTCCCCGATCAGGTGGTGGTGTCCGTGGCCGATACCGGCGTGGGCATTCCGAAGCACCTGCTCACCAAGGTGTTCGACCCGTTCTTCACCACCAAGCCGGTGGGCAGCGGAACCGGTCTGGGCCTGAGCCAGGTCTATGGTTTCGCGCGGCAGTCGGGCGGCGCGGCGGCGCTGCGCAGCGAACTTGGCCGGGGCACGGTCGTGGAAATGCGCTTTCCCGCGTCGGCCGATCGCGACGCCGCCGGCGGCCCCGAGCCGGAGCGCGAATGCAGCAGTGGTGCCACGGCGCGATTCCGGGTGCTGGTGATCGAGGACGACGCCGAGGTGCGGCGCGTGATCGTCGAAAGCCTGCAATTGCTGGGCTATGCGGTGAGCGAATCTCCCGACGGCGCGAGCGGACTCGAGAAGCTGGCCGGTGCACCGCAGGACCTGCTGGTGGTCGACTACGCGATGCCCGGACTCAACGGCGTCGAGGTGATCGCGCGGGCCCGCGAAATGGTGGGCAACATACCGGTGGTGCTGGCCACCGGCTACGCCGACATGGCGGAGGTCGGCCGGGTGCTCGGCACCCAGTCGATCCTGATCAAGCCATTCGACATTTCCACGCTGGGCAACGCGGTGGCGAAGGCGCTGCCGGCGACTGCTCCGCTATCATGAAACCGCGCGCCGCCGCTGGCTGCGCCGCTTCCGCAGAATCGTCAACCCAAGGGAAATCATGAGCATCATCTGGACCATCATCATCGGCTTCGTCGTCGGCCTCATCGCGCGTGCGGTCAAGCCGGGCAACGACTCTGCGGGCTTCATCGTGACCACCCTGATCGGCATTGCCGGGTCGTTCGGTGCCACCTACCTGGGTCAGGCCATGGGTTGGTACACGGTGGGCGAAACGGCGGGTTTCATCGTCTCGGTGCTGGGCGCGGTCGTGCTGCTGGTGATCTGGGGCCTCATCAAGCGCAAGGGCTGAGCGCAGGCCACCGGCGGCCATGGCCGACTGGATCATCGGCTTCATCGAGCAGTACGGCTACGTCGGCGTGGCCGCGCTCATGATGCTGGAGAACGTGTTCCCGCCGATTCCGTCCGAACTCATCATGCCGTTCGCCGGCTTCGTGAGCGCGCGCGGCATGCTCGACCCGTTCGGCGTGCTGGCGGCCGGTGTCGCCGGCTCGCTTGCCGGCACCTTGCCCTGGTACTGGCTCGGCCGGGCGGTCGGGCGCAAGCGTGCACACACCTTGGTGGCACGCCATGGCCGCTGGCTGACCATCTCCACCGAGGACCTGTTGCGCGCCGAGCAATGGTTCGCGCGCTGGGGCGTGGTGTCGGTGTTGCTCGGGCGGCTGGTGCCGGCGGTGCGCAGCGTGATTTCGGTGCCGGCCGGATTGGAGGCCATGCCGTTCGCAAGCTTCATGTTCTGGTCGGCGCTTGGCACCACGGCATGGACGGCCCTGCTTCTCGGCGCGGGCTATCTGCTCGAAGGCAACTACGAGGCAGTGGGCCGGTTCGTCGACCCGGTCAGCACGGTGGTCGTCGTCGGCTGTGTGCTGGTGTACCTGTATCGCCTCTTCAGCGGACGCGGCCGGCCCGGCTAGGGCCGCAGCGCGATGGTCACCCCGCCGCGTCGTACCCGGCGGCCGCGCCCGGGCCACTACCACGTCTATGTCGTGGAGCTCGACGATCCGGTCTGGAACAGCGGGCGCTTCCGCCGCGCCAACCCCGGCTATCAACTCGGCAAGCCGTTCGTCTACGTCGGGATGACCGGCCTGGACCCGGACGTCCGCTTCGACAAGCACAAGGCCGGCATCCAGGCCAACGTGTTCGTGCGCGATTTCGGCCTGCGGCTGCTGCCGGCGCTGTACGAGCGCTACAACCCGATGCGGCACGACGAGGCCGCCGCGTTGGAGGTCGAACTCGGCATCCGGTTGCGCGCGCTGGGCTACGGCGTCTGGCAGGCGTGACGCTGCAGGTCGGGACAGCGTGCGGTTTTGCACAGTCCGGCTCCGCTCGCCTCCCATCGATGGCCCAACCGTATCCGGGGAAACCCCCTATGATTTGCCTTTGTAAACAATTGTTGCAGGGCCATCGAATGAATCACGTGTCGCGCAGGGCATTCGTACAGCTGACGGGGGCTGTGGGGCTGATGGGGTTGGCGGGCCCGCTGCTGGCGCAGACCGCGGCCAAGCGTGCCGGCAAGCTGGTGCTGGGGCAGTCGATTCCGATGACCGGCGCTGCCAACGAAATTGGCATGGCGTTCGCGGCCGGTGCCAAGCTGTTCGTCGACGCGCACAACGAGCGTGTCGGTGCAGGCGGCACGGTTCTGGAACTGCGCCAGCTGGACGACGGTTACCAGGCCGAAAAAGCCAGGGCCAATGCCACCAGATTGCTGGCCGACGGCGCGGATGTGCTGTTCGGCTTTGTGGGCACGGCCAGCGCCGAAGCCGGTGCCGCGGTGGCACAACAACAGGGCGCGCCGTTCTTCGCGCCGTTTGCCGCCGCCGACGCGCTGCGCGACAAGGCCCACGGCAACGTGTTCCACGTGCGTCCGAGCATGGCCGACGAAGCCTATGCGATGCTGAGGCAATGCGACACGCTGGGCCAGAAACGCATCGCAGTGGTGGTCGACGACGACGCCATGGGTCGCGCGGCGCTGCAGGCCATCCAGGACGCGGCCGGCGAACTGAAACTGGCACCGCCGGTCGCAGTGGCGACGGTGTCCCCCGGCAGCACCCAGGTCTCGGGCGCCGTCGCAGCGATGGTCAAGGCGCAGCCTCAGGCCATCCTGCAGGCCTCGCTGTCGCAGACGACCGCCGCCTTCGTGCGCGAGATGCGAAAGGCCGGCTACGCGAGCGCATTGATGACCTTCTCGGTGGTCGGCATCGACCCGCTCTACACGGCGCTCGGCAAGGACATCCGCGGCGTGATCATCTCGCAGGTGGTGCCGTCGCCGCGCGAAACCAGCCGCACGCCGATCGTCAAGGAATACCTTGCCGCGCTGGCCGACTCCGACCAGATCGCCTCGTACGAAGGCCTCGAAGGCTTCATTGCCGCCAAGGCGATGGCGGAAGCCGTGCGTCGCGCCGGCGCCGCGCCGGCGCGGGCCGCGCTGGTCAAGGCCATGGCTGCCATGAACGACTACGACGTGGGCGGCTTCCGCATCAATCTGCGGCCGCCGCTGCGCGATGCGAGCCGCTCGGTGGATCTGGTCTACATCACGGCGGAAGGGCGCGTGTTGCGCTGATCGCGCTCGCGCAGTGCTCAGGAATAGGTGACCCAGTCGGCGTAGGCCGGCCCGTCGAGGTGCGGCAGCGTGTTGTAGGTGACCAGCATGTGCCGCTTGGGCGTGAACGCGAATTCGGTGACCGAGGTGTTGCGGATGCGCAGGTTGAGCTCGATCGTCGTTTCGGCGCTGGTGCCGAGCACGTGACCCACGGCGGTGGAGATCGGCCCTCCGCTCGACACCACCAGCACCTTCGCGCCGTGGTGCCGGTCGCGCACGTGGTCGAGGGCTGTGGTCACGCCGGCCAGAAAGTCGACGTAGCTCGGCATGCCGACCGGTTCGGTCTTCCCCTGCATCCACGCGCCCAGACCATCGCGCAGCAAGCGGAAATGCTGGCGATAGAGCTCGGGCGTGTCGGCTTTCGGCAGTTTGTCCGGGTGGATCGTGGCGACGATGGCTTCGCTATCGTACTCGTTGAGCCCGGGCCAGGGCAGTACCTCGTCGCCTGAAAGTCCCATGCCCTTGGCAATGCCTTCCCAGGTCTGCCGATGCCGCCGGAGCGTGCCGGTGATCACCGCGTCGAAGACCATGCCGCGCTCACGCCAGTACTCGCCGAGGCGCTCGGCCTGCCGATGGCCCAGCGCGCTGAGGTTGTCGTAATCGGCTGCGCCGAAGGAGGCCTGGCCGTGGCGCACGAGGTAGAGGGTTCCCATGCGCGGATTCTGGCAAACACGGATGCCGCGCGTTGTCCCGGCAGCGACCGGCGGAACTTGCCGCAGGGACGGTGCTCCGACAGCCATGACCACTGACACGCCCCGTCCATTGCGCCGCCGCACGTTGAGCGCAGCATTGGTCGTCATGCCTGCACTCTGGCTGGGGCCGCGCGCGCAACCGGCGCCGCGCCGCACGCTGACCCCGGCGCAGACGGAGGGCCCGTTCTATCCTGTGATGCTGCCCGCAGACAGCGACGCCGATCTGCTGCGCAGTGGCACGCGCGCGCCCTACCGCGGCGGCCAGCCCGCCTGGGTCGAGGGCACGGTGAGCGATGCCGACGGCCGGCCGGTGGCCGGAGCGCATGTGGAGATCTGGCAGTGCGACGAGCACGGCCGCTACCACCACCCGGGTGACGGCGACCGGGCCGACGCGGCGTTTCAGGGCTTCGGTCGCGTAGCGGTCGGGGCCGACGGCCGCTACCGCTTCCGCACCATCCGGCCCGTGCCCTACAGCGGCCGCACGCCGCACATCCATGTGAAGGTGAAGCTCGGCCCGCGCGAGTTGCTGACCACGCAGCTCTACGTCGAGGGCGACCCCGGCAACGCACGCGATGGGATCTGGCGGCGGCTCGACGAGGCCGGCCGTGCGGCCGTCACCGTGCCGTTCGAGCGCGGCAGCGACGGGCTGCAGGCGCGCTTTCCGATCGTCGTCGCGGCCTGAGCCTCAGCCTGCGTTCGCCAGCACGCCTGCGAACAGAGGCGCATCGACGTTGCCACCGCTGACCGTGATGCCCACGGTTTGGCCCTTCCAGCGGCCGCGCTGCTGCAGTGCTGCCGCCAGCGCCGCCGCACCGGCGCCTTCGGCAACGTTGTGCGTGTCGGTGAAGAGGGCGCGCATCGCGTCGGCGACTTCGTCATCGGTCACGGTGATGACGTCGTCGGCCTCGCGGCGGATCACGTCCAGCGCTTCCGGCACCGGCGTGCGACAGGCCATGCCGTCAGCCAGCACCGTGGTCACCGGCGCATCGACCGCATGGCCGGCAACGAAGGAGTCGCGGTAGGCGGTGGCGTGCGCCGACACCACGCCGACCAGTCGCGTCGACACGCCGCAATGCGCGCGTGCGGCGGCCGCGCCGGCGAAGCCGGAGCCCAACCCGATCGGCACGAACACGACGTCGGGTAGCGTGCCGGCGCGCTGCAACGCCTCGAAGAACTCGACCCAGTACGTGGCGACGCCGCGCACCAGGTCGCGTGCAAAAGAGGGCACGCGGTGCAACCGGTCGCGCGCTGCCAGCACGGCGGCATGGTCGCTCGCGGCCTGGAAGTCGTCGCCGTGCTCGATCAGCGTGACGCCGAGCGCGCGCATCGCCGCGTTCTTCTCGACCGAGTTGCCATGCGGTACGACGATGGTTGCGTCCAGGCCGTGGCGTCGCGCCGCGAAGCCGATCGACTGGCCGTGCTTGCCGCGCGTGGCACTCACCACATGCCGCACCGCGGGCTGCTCGCGCACCAGCGATTCGATGTAGCAAAGCCCGCCGCGGATCTTGAAGGCGCCGACCGGCGTGTGGTTTTCGTGCTTGGCCCAGAGGGTGGCGCCCAGGCGCTGCCCCAGCAGCGGCCACGCGTACTGCGGCGTCGGCGGCATCGCCGCGTACACCGTGTGCTGCGCTGCCGCGATCTCGTCGCGCGTGAACTTCACCGGTCAGATTCCTTTCGACTCGAGCGTGACGAGGCCTCGCGGCGTGCGCAGCGTGGCCAGCAGGTTGGGCGGTCCCTGTCGCAGGTCCATTGCATCGAAGCCGACGGCATCGAGTGCGGCGCGCAACATGTCGACGCGCGGATGCACCGCCGCCAGCGACACGAGTTCGAGCCCCGATGCGGGCATCGTGTCCACCGGGTGCACCGGGCCCCACTGGATCAGCGTCGGCAACACGCCGTAGAACAGGCGCTGGCCGTCGTCGCGCACCGTGATCTGCCATTCGAGACGACCGGCCGGCGTATCGCGCGACGCTTGCAGCAGCGGTCCGCGATCGATCTGCACGTCCGGCTGCAACAGCGCCTGCAGCGCCGCCCCGGCGTCGCCCACCCGCGCCACGAAATGCACGAGCTGCGGGCCGTGCTGCGCCAGCCCGGCCTGCAGTGCCGCGTCGTCCAGGTCGAACCAGCGGTGCAGTCCTGCCGCGCGCGTGGGCTCCTTCGTCGGGTCGATCGCGATGATCTCGAGGTACGCGCGCGGAAAACCGGCCGCAGCGATGTTCAGCAGCCGGTTGTGCGTGCCCATCAGCGGGTGCGCACCACCAGGCCCGGGCGTCACGCCCAGCGTTGCCTCGCACCACCGCACGCCCTCGTCGAGCGTGCGCGCAGCAATCACCAGATGATCGACTTCGGCCAGGGTGGAGGACGTCACAGGGCGACCGTCCCTTCGATGCAGGCGATCGAGTCGCCGCCGATCCAGACCTGGCCCGACGCGTCGCGCTCGACGCTGAGCCGGCCGTCGCGTCCAAGGCACTGGCCCTGGCCCGCCAGGTAGTGCTCTGGCAGGTGGCCGTCCGCGATGAGCCACTGTGCAAGGCTGGCATTGAGACTGCCCGTGACGGGGTCTTCTTCGACCCCGATGGGTGCCGCGAATGCGCGCACTTCGAGGGCGACGGTGCCGGACGCATTGCCCGCGAAGGCGCGCGCCTCGCGGTTCGAACGTGCGATCAGGCCAACCGTTTCCGGCGCACGCGCGACGGCCGCCACGCCCACCTTCTGTCCGAGTTCCTTGAGCGCGCGGTGGTCGGGTCGCAGCGCCAGCACCGTGTCGACCTCGTCCAGCAACAGACCGAGCCAGACCGGGCCGTTGTCGAGCAACTGCGCGGCCACGATCTGCTGCGCCTTCAAACCCAGCGCGCCCGCCACGTTGGCCAGCACCGCGGGACTCGGTGAGCTGCGCTTCAGCGGCGGTGCGGCAAAGGCCAGGCGTTGCCCCTCGCGCCGGATCGGGATCAGCCCCGCCGTGCACTGCTGCACGACGTGAGCGGCCGACTTCGGCTGGCCGCCAGCCTTCAGCCAGGCATGGCAACTGCCCAGGGTGGGATGGCCCGCGAACGGCAGTTCGCCGCCGGGCGTGAAGATGCGCACGCGGTAATCGGCCGTGGGCTCGGTCGGTGGCAGCAGGAAAGTGGTTTCCGACAGGTTGGTCCAGCGGGCGAAGCGTTGCAGTTCGGCATCGTCCAGCCCGCTGCCGTCGAGCACCACGGCCACCGGATTGCCGCGGTAGGGCACGGCGGTGAAGACATCGACTTGCTGGAAAGGGCGTGTTGTCATGATGACGGTCATTCGAGAGGAAGGTCGAGCACGCCGCGTGCGGCGGATCGCGCCTTGAGGTCGGCGAACCAGCGCTCCACGTTCGGCCAGGACGGCCGCGTGTATTCGGTGGCCGGCAGATTGAGCCAGCGGTGCGCCTCGCAGCCGAGCGGGATGTCGGCCATCGTGAACTGTTCGCCGAGCATGAAGCGCCGCGTCGCGAGGTGTGCATCGAGCAGCGCGAACAGCGGTTCGGTGGCCGTGACCGACTGCGCGATCACTGCTTCATTTCGCTCGGCCGCGGGCATGCGCACCCATTGCAGGAAGGCACCGCCGCTCACCTTGTTGAGCGTCGTCTGCTGCCAGTCCATCCAGCGCTCGGCGTCGAAGCGCTCGGCGAGCAGGTCGGGGTACAACTGGCCGGGCGAATGTCTTGCGCACAGGTAGCGCACGATCACGTTCGACTCCCACAGCACCACGCGCTCGGCGCCTTCGCCGTCGTCGATCACCGGCACCAGCGCATTCGGGTTCAGCGCGAGGTAGTCGGGTGTCTGCACCACGCCGAACTTGCCGCCGGCCTCGGTGCGCTGGAAGTCGAGTCCGAGCTCCTGCGCGCACCAGACCACCTTGCGCACATTGATCGAACTGATGCGGCCCCAGATGTTGAGCATGTCGACCCCTCAGTTTGCGGCCAGCGCCGGCTCGCGCTCCACCGCCCTGGGCAGCAGCGCGACGGTGTCGATGCCTTCGGGCATGCGCAACCACAGGAACATGCCGCCGACCGGCACGTTGAACTGCACGTCCAGCCCTGCCATCTCGCGCCCCAGTGCGGTCACCATCGCGTCGCGCTGGCGCTTGTAGAGCGCGCGGATCGTGGGCACGTGGGTCGCGAGGAAGTCGTCCTTCATCACCGACGACACCATGCGCTGCGTGAAGATCGGCGTGTGCAGGTCGACCGCCTGCTTGGCCTGCAGCAGCTTCGGATAGATCGCCTTGGGTGCCACGAGAAAACCCAGGCGCAGTCCCGGCGCGAGGACCTTGGAAAAGGAACCCAGGTAGATGCAGCCCTCGGGGTTGCGCGCGGTCAGCGGCAACGGCGGAGCTTCGTCGAACCAAAGATCGCCATACGGGTTGTCTTCGACGATGGGCAAGCCGGCCTTGGCGGCGGCCGCGGACACCGCCGCGCGGCGCGCCTCGGTCATCGTGCGACCGGTCGGATTCTGGAAGTTGGGCAGCAGGTAGATGAAGCGCGCGTCGCTCGCCTGGGCGATCAGGTCTTCGACGATCACGCCTTCGTCGTCGCTCGCGACGCTTTGCGGCACCGGCTCCATCGGGCCGAAGGCCTGCAGCGCGCCGAGGTACGTCGGCGTTTCGACCAGCACCTTGCTGCCCGGGTCCAGCAGCACCTTGGCGACAAGATCGAGGCCCTGCTGCGAGCCGGTGGTGATCAGCACCTGCGCCGGGTCGACGTTCCACGGCAGCATGTCGGCCACGGCCTGGCGCAGCGGCCCGTAGCCCTCGCTCGCGGCATATTGCAGCGCGGCCTGGCCATCGTTGTGCAGCACTTCGGCGCAGGCATCGGCGAAGGCCTGGATCGGAAAGGTCTTGGGCGAGGGCAGGCCGCCGGCCAGGCTGATGATGCCGGGGCGCTCGGTGACCTTGAGGATCTCGCGCAGCACCGACGGGTTCATCTTTTCGGCGCGGGCGGCCAGTTTCCAGTTCATGTCGTTTTCCTTGTGAGCGGAGAGTCGTTTGTACCGCCTGCGGCGGGTTGCGAGAGCCTCTTGCCAACCACCACCGTCGTCACCACGGCGGCAGCGAAGCCCAGCGTGACCACGTCGAGCGGTTCCCCCAGCAGCGGAACGGCCGCGAGGATCGAGAGGAAGGGTTGCAGCAGTTGCGTCTGGCTCACGCGCAGCGCGCCGCCCATCGCAAGGCCGCGATACCAGGCGAAGAAGCCGATCCACATCGAAAACACGCCGACATAGACGAAGCCGACCCAGGCCGAGGTTGCGACCGCTTGCTCGGGCCAGAGCACGAGCGTGGCGGGCAGGGTGAACGGCAGCGCCATCACGCAGACCCAGCAGATCACGCGTTCGGCGCCGAGCGCCGGCGAGACCTGCGCGCCGTAGATGTAGCCGAACGATGCAGCGATGACCGCGCCGACCAGCAGCAGGTCGGCCCACTCGAAACCGAAGCCGTGCCCTTGCTGCTGCGCGCGCAGCACCGAGAAGGCGACCACCAGCAGGCTGCCGATGACGGCACACACCCAGAAGCCGAGCCGTGCGCGCTGGTGCAGCACCCAGGCCGCGACCATCGCACTCACCAGCGGCAGCAATGCGGTGATGACCGCCGCATGGCTGGCGGTGACCACGCGCAGCGCATAGCCGAGCAGCAGCGGGTAGCCGATCACGTTGCCGAGCAGCGCGATGCCCAGCGGCTTCCATTGCGTGCGCTGCGGCAGCGGCGAGCGCGTGACGCGCAAGAACACCAGCGAGAGCGCACCGGCCAACGCCGCGCGCCCGACCGTGACGAACCACGGCGACAGTTGCGGCGCGGCGGCCGTGCCTGTGGCCAACCGCGTCATCGGCAGCGTGATGGCGAAGAAAGCCACGCCCAGCACACCGAGCCACATGCCCAGGGTTTCATCCTTGATCTTCATGCGCCCACCATCCACCACGCTGTGAGCACAAGTACCAGCGCCATCACCCGGTTGAACCACAGCAGCCGCGCGCCGTGCGCCAGCCAGTTGCGCAGCAGCGACCCGGCCAGGGCGTAGACGAAGTTGCTCGTGAAGGCATAGATCAGCATCACCGGCGCGACGATGGCGAAGCGCTGCCATGGGTCGGGTTGGCCGGCGATCCAGCCGGCCACCAGCGTGAGCGCCAGCAGCCAGGCCTTGATGTTGACGAACTGCAGCAAGACGCCCTGGCCGAAGCCGACATCGAGCTTCTTGTCGTCGGCGCTCCCCAGCGTGCCGCTGCCGCTCAGCTTGAACGCGAGCCACAGCAGGTAGGCGATACCGAGCGCCTTGATGCCCAGGCGCAGTGCAGGCTCCGCCACCACGAGCGCGCCGAGACCGGCCGCACAGAGGGCGAGCAGCAGGCTCCATCCCACCGGCACGGCGAGGATGAAGCGCAGCGCGCGCCGCAGCCCGCCGTTGGCCGCGATCGCGGTCGACAGCGTGGTGTTGGGCCCCGGCGAAAAGCTCATCGCGGTGGCCAACACCAGCAGCGCGGTGAATTCTTGCCAGTTCATGGGGATCGACTCTAAACTGATGACCATTACAGTACCGGTACAGATGGGCCGACAACGCCCTTATCTGTATCGGTCGGCCTCCAGACACACGGACCCTCATGCTGACACGAACCTCCACCCAGTCGCTCACGGAGCAGCTGGCCGGACGCTTTGCCGAGCGCATTCGCAACCGGTTGCTGCCGCCGGGCGCGCGCCTGCCTTCGGTGCGGGATTGCGCGCAGCAGCAGGGCGTGAGCCCGCACACGGTGGTGGCGGCCTACGACCAGTTGCTGGCACAAGGACTGGTCGAGGCGCGTCGGCAGCGTGGCTTCTACGTGCGAAACGAGGCCGCGGCGCCGGAGGGGCGGGTCCCCGCGGCTGTCAGGAACATGGCGACGCCTCCGTCGGCCGTGGGCGTTCCGGCGGACGCCAGCTCGCTGATCCGCGGCATGTTCCACCGCCAGAGCGACAAGCCGCAGCCCGGCATGGGCGTGTTCCCGCCCGACTGGATGGAGTCGACCTTCCTGCCGACCGCGTTGCGACGCCTCACCAGCACCCGCGCCTTGCAGGAGCTGTCGCTGCAATACGGCGAGCCGGCCGGCGACGCGGCGCTGCGCCGCAGCCTGTCGCAAAAGCTGATGAGCATCAACGTACCGGCCGGACCGGACCGGATCATCACCACCATCGGTGCGACGCACGCGCTGGACATCGTGAGCCGCACCTTGTTGCGCCCCGGCGATCCGGTGATGGTCGAGGAGCCCGGCTGGGCCATCGAGTTCGCGCGGCTCGAATCGCTCGGCATGCGCGTGCTGCCGGTGCCGCGCCGTGCCGACGGGCCCGACCTGGACGTGATGGCGAAGTACTGCGAGGCGCACCAACCGAAGCTCTTCGTGAGCGTGAGCGTGTTCCACAACCCGACGGGCTACAGCCTCACCCCCGGCAGCGCACACCGCCTGCTCCAGCTGGCGAACCAGCACGACTTCCACATCGTCGAGGACGACACCTACAGCCACCTCGCCCCGGAGCACGCCACGCGCCTGTGCGCGCTGGACGGTTTGCAGCGCACGATCTACGTGAGTGGCTTCGCCAAGATCCTCGCGCCCAACTGGCGCATCGGCTTCCTCGCCGCGCCGCCCGGGTTGTTCGGCCGCCTGCTCGAAACCAAGCTGCTGGGTACGCTGACCACGCCGGCGCTGTTCGAGCGCGCGCTCGCCTGGTGCATCGACCAGGGCCAGCTGCGCCGCCACGCCGACCGCATCCGCGTGCGGCTGGACGGTGCGCGCGCCCGCACGGTGAAGCTCGCGCTCTCGCACGAGTGCACCTTCGTGTCGGAGCCCGCAGGGCTGTTCGGCTGGGTCGACACCGGCGTCGACACCGACGCGCTGACGCAGCGCATGCTCGACGAGGGCTACCTGCTCGCGCCCGGCTCGCTGTTCCATGCGCGGCGCCCGCCGTCGACGCTGATGCGCATCAATTTCGCGACCGCGCAGGATGCGCAATTCTGGAAAGTGTTCGCGCGAGTGCGCGGCTGATCAATCCTCCACTGACGGAACTTCCTCGGTCTTGAATCCCGCCGGCAGCACGATCTCGAGCATTTCCACGTCGT
>SEGN01000039.1 GCA_004211245.1 Variovorax sp. | reverse complement strand
TACGGAGACGCGCCCTGAACCAACAAGCAATGGCAACTGCAGTAGTTGGAACTTCATTGTAGGCAAAAAGGGGTTGGCGTACATCCGGGAACGGGCTCTCGAGGGGTCGTTGCAGGTCAACAACATCAAACTTATGAACAACTTATCCACAGCATCGGTGGATCGATAACTTAACAACTTGTGGGTGATCTGTGGAGCGCCAGTGGACGAGGGGCTGGAATCTCGCATTGTGGACAGTGCCGCCCCGCTTATGCGTTGCGTGGCATCCAAGTGGCCCCTATTCTACCAAAAGCCGTCCTTAGACCCTCAGAAAGTTAGTGAGCACAAACCAAAAAACACCCGCGATCTGCCAGAAAAAAATTTCAATCGAAGCGCCAGCGCATCCAGATTGTCCAAAAAAAGGGCCCCAAACCCGACTGGCGGATGGGGCCACTTGACGCTTCGCAAGCTCAGGGGGTCGGGCGGATCAGTGCGTACTGGGCCCAATCCCCGCGCCGGAAAAGCACGCTCACCGCCTTGGACTTGTCGGCCTTCGCCAGTGTGCTTTCGAACTCCTTGAGATTCGCAACCTCGTTGTTTGCCACCGCAAGGATCACGTCGCCCTCCTTCAGGCCGGCTCGCGTCGCAGCGCCGGTGACGGCGTCCACCTTCACGCCGCCCTTGATCTTGAGTTCCTTTTTCTGCGCCTCGGTCAGGTCGCTGACCGCCAGCCCGAGCGACTTCGCTGCTGCGGAGGCCGACGGCTTGGGCGTCGGCTCTTCGCGCTCGGCCGCCTTCCTGGCTGGCTTGTCGGGTTCTATCTCGGCGATGGTCACGGTCAGGTCCTTCGAACTTCCGCGCCGGAAGACTGTCAGCGTGCTCTTCGTGCCGGGCTTGGTGTTGCCGACCAGTCGCGGCAGGTCACTCGGCTTGTCGATCGCCTTGCCGTCGAATTTCGTGATGATGTCGCCAGGCTCCACGCCGGCCTTCTCGCCCGGCGAACCCGCTTCAACGCTGCGCACCAAAGCACCCTGCGCCTTGCCGAGTCCGATCGATTCCGCCACGTCTTTTGTCACCTGATCGATCTGCACGCCGATGCGCCCGCGCGACACGCGCCCGGTGGTGCGCAACTGGTCGCTCACACGAATCGCCTCGTCGATGGGGATCGAGAACGAAATGCCCATGAAGCCGCCCGAGCGCGAATAGATCTGGCTGTTGATGCCCACCACCTCGCCGCGCATGTTGATGAGCGGACCGCCGGAGTTGCCGGGATTGATCGCGACGTCGGTCTGGATGAACGGCAGGTAATCGCCGGTGTCGCGTTGCTTGGCGCTCACGATGCCGGCAGTCACGGTGTTTTCGAGGCCGAACGGCGAACCGATGGCCATGACCCATTCGCCCACGCGCAATCTGGAAATGTCACCGATCTTCACGGCCGGTAGGCCAGTGCCTTCGATCTTCACGACTGCCACGTCGGTGCGCTTGTCCGCGCCGATGATCCTGGCCTTGAACTCGCGCTTGTCAGGCAAGGTCACGAGCACTTCGGAGGCGTCCTCGACCACGTGGGCATTGGTCATCACGTAGCCGTCCGCCGTGAGGATGAAGCCGGAGCCCACGCCACGCGGACGCTCTTCTTCCTGCGGCTGCTGCGGCCGGTTGGGACGCGGTCCCTGCCGCGGCGCGCCGGGCATGGGTTGACCGAAGAAACGGCGGAAGAACTCCTGCATTTCCTCGTCCATCTCCGGATTCGCGCCACGCGCCGCCACCTTCTCGACCGTCCGGATGTTGACCACGGAAGGTCCGACCTGGTCCACCAGGTCCGTGAAATCGGGCAGCGAGCGCACCTGCGCCTGCGCCGAGGCGATGGGCAGGAAGGCAGCGCCGGTGCTGGCGGCCAGCGCGAACGCCAGCAAGGTGGAACGGATGCGCATTCCCTCGACTTTGAACATCATGGACTCTCTCTGAAAAACAAAATGAGGTGACAAAAAATCAACGTGTGCGGACCAGGCTTTGTGCAAACGCTTCGAGTGTCAACGGCGGCACCTCGCCCACCGCAGTCAGCCACCAGTCGCCGTTCTTGTCGACGATCCGACGCGTGAGGGTGTAGGTTGCGCCCAGCGTGAGCACCACTTCCTGCAGCTGACGCTGCGCGTCGTAGGGCTCCAGAAACAGCGAAACCGATGCCAAACCGTCCGAGAAGGTGCACTGCAGCGTGCCGTGGTCGGCGACACCTCCCATCGCGCGCCGATAGCAGCTCAGCGGCTTGAAGCCGGCGATGGGATGCTTTTGCGCCCACCCTTCCGATTGCGCGGTCGTGCGCTGGAACTCCGGCTTCTCGATCCTGTAGCCCGCCGTGTTGCCCATCATCTGCAACAGCGTATGCATCTTGATCGGCGCATCGAGCTGCAGTTCCGAGAACGCCGATTGCTCCACCACGCGCCCCTCGGCGTCGAGCGTCTGCAGCTTGACCACGAGACCGGAGCTGCGCTCGCTCCACGCCCGGTAGCCGAAGCGCAGTGCATCGCGCGGCACCAGCCGGACCACGTCGGCGTCGAAGCCGGCCACGCGCCCCTTGCCAACGGCACGCACGCTGTAAAAGTCGGCCAGTGAAGAATCCGGCGCACCGAGCAGATTCGGAAACAACTCGAGATTTTCTCGCCGCTCGCTCCTCGCGACGCGTGTTTCGGGCAGGAACGTGAGCACCTGGTCGTTGTGCCGGAAGGTAGACCGCGGCGGGCCGGAGAGCGCCTCGATGCGCTCCATCAGCTGATCACCCTCGCCCACATGCCAGATGCGCGCGCTCGACAGGTTGCCACCGTCCGCGGAGACCACGAACGTGCCGACATAGCGGCGCTGGCGCGACGCCGCATGCATGCGCTGAAGCCACTCGACCACGTTCTGGGACGGCGCGTCGGCATTCCGCAGCGTCGGCGCGTCGGCCGGGGCCTGTGCCGGCACGGGGAGCGCCTGCGCCATGACGCCTTGTGCCAGACCGAAGGCGATCAGGGCCAGGCCACGCCGGCCTGCAGTCATCGGCAACGATGAAGTCATCGAGGCAAGCCGAAGCACACGATCAACGCGACGGGCCTTCGAAAGTGGCATTGCGCAGGAAGCTCGACGGCATCTGCGAGCCTCCACCGGCTTGCTGATGCGCCGAGAGGAGTTCGTCCAGCCGCGGATCGCGCAGCATCACCTGCGGCGCGCCGCTGCCGATCTGCACGCGGGTCGGCGTTGCCGAGGCCACCGCGCTCGTCGCCTTCGGATCCGAGGCCGCGAGCACCGAAATGGCGGGAGGTTGCTGCTGCTGTTGCGCCAGTTGTGCGCCGGACGGCGTCGCGCCGATGCCGCCCACCCAGTTCCAGCTGATCGCAGCGACGGCTGCCAGCGAGGCGGCACCCGCCACCAGCTTCCACCGGAACACTGGCTCGTTCGCGGGTTCCGCCCGCTGCTGTACCGAAAGCAACACCGGCACTTCCGTCACCACAACCGGCTCAACTGCCTCGGCACCCAGCCGAGCCTGCAGCTTGGCCAGGAAGGCGTTGCTGTCGCTGCAGGGCGAGTGGGCACCCGAACGCAGCACGTCGCCGACCACGTGATAGGTCTGCCAGGTGGCGCGCAACTCGGCGCGCGCCCCGATTTCGTTCATTGCCTCGGCAAACGCCGCGCCCTGCAACTGACCGTCCGCCAGGGCGGAAACCTGTTCCCGAATACTGTCTGTCTGATGATTCATGTCGTTCACCTGCTTACCAACGTTTGCCGGACTGACTGTCCAGCATCGGTTTAACCCGCGCCGAAATGGCCTCGCGCGCCCGGAAAATCCGCGAGCGCACCGTGCCGATCGGACAATTCATGACCTCGGCGATCTCTTCGTAACTCATTCCCTCGATTTCGCGCAGCGTCACGGCCTGCCGCAGTTCGGCGGGAAGCGCGTCCATCGCCGCTTCGACCGCGGCCGCAATTTCCTGGGCCGCCAGCACCGTTTCGGGGGTTTCGTCGGTCGTTGGTTCGTTTGTAGGCCGGGAAGTTTCATCGTCGTCGTCCGATGACGATCGCAAAGCGCTTTCCGAGATGGTCGGGTCGCGCTTCATGTCGACCAGGGCTTTCTTGGCCGTATTCACGGCGATACGGTAGAGCCAGGTGTAGAACTGGGCTTCGCCGCGGAATTGGTGCAGTGCGCGGTAGGCGCGGATAAAGGTCTCCTGGGCAATGTCCTCGACCAGGTCCACATCGCGCACCATCCGGCCGATCAACCGTTCGATCCTGCGCTGGTATTTGATGACCAGCAGTTCGAAGGCCTTCTGGTCGCCCGCGACGGTCCGCTGAACCAGCTGGAAATCGACCTCGCCAGGGCGCGGCGCGGCGGCGAGCTCGTCGGGCGAGCCCGGGGCCGGCGGCGCGGGTGGCGGTGTGGAAGCGGTCATGGAGAGGAAGGGGATGAACCCGCGGGCCGCTGCGCGGCGACGGTCGCGCCGGCCAGGTCGGCCGACGGGGCGCGCGAATATACCGCACGGCGCAGTGCCAGCCAGCGCAGCGGGTCACTGCGCCGCTCGAGCCACAGCCAGTGCGAATGCCGGTCCGCGACGACCAGCCGAACGAGTTGCAACGACTGCAGGTCGAGCGCAGGGAGCAACCGCGCCGCCGGTATCGAAAGCGACCCGGTCAGGCTCCAGCTCTGCCCATCGAACTGCAGTCGCCCGACCGGCTGGCGCCACTGGGCCCGGGCGGCCCAGGCGCCGGCCCACACGGTGCTCGCCAGCAGCGCAGCCATCCGCCAGCCCACCCCGTCCATCAGACGCACGGCGAATCCCGCGCAGCAGGCGCCCATCAGCCAGACGGCGAGCAAAATCCGACCCGCAGAACGCGAACGCCCCACCGGAAAACTCACCGATGGGGCGCTGTGCATGGCGGAGGACCGAAACTCAAGCGCGCTTGAACACCAGCGTGCCGTTGGTGCCGCCGAAACCGAAGTTGTTCTTGACCGCGACATCGATCTTCAGGTCGCGCGCCTCGTTGGCGCAATAGTCCAGGTCGCACTCCGGATCCTGGTTGAAGATGTTGATGGTCGGCGGGCTCTTCTGGTGGTGCAGCGCGAGCACGGTGAACACCGACTCGATGCCGCCCGCGCCACCCAGCAGGTGCCCCGTCATCGACTTGGTCGAGTTCACGACCAGCTTCTTCGCGTGGTCGCCGAATGCGTTCTTGATCGCGTTGGTTTCGTTGAGGTCGCCCAGCGGCGTGGAGGTGCCATGCGCGTTGAGGTACTGCACCGCGTCCGAATTGACGCCCGCATTGGCCAACGCCATGTCCATCGATCGCTTCGGGCCGTCGACGTTCGGCGCGGTCATGTGGAACGCGTCTGCGCTCATGCCGAAACCGAGCACTTCGGCGTAGATCTTCGCGCCGCGGGCCTTGGCATGCTCGTATTCCTCGAGCACCAGCACCCCGCCGCCCTCGCCCAGTACGAAGCCATCGCGGTCCTTGTCCCACGGCCGGGAGGCGGTTTGGGGGTCGTCGTTGCGCGTGCTCAATGCGCGCGCGGCCGCGAACCCGCCGATGCCGAGCGGCGATACGGTCGACTCTGCACCGCCCGCGATCATGACGTCGGCGTCGCCGTACTCGATCATGCGCGCCGACAGGCCAATCGCATGCAGGCCCGTCGTACAGGCGGTGACCACGGCGATGTTCGGGCCCTTGAAGCCGTACTTGATCGATACGTGGCCCGAGATCATGTTGATGATCGACGCCGGCACAAAGAATGGCGACACGCGGCGCGGGCCGCGGTTGACCAGTTCGGCGTGCGTCTCCTCGATCATCGGCAAGCCGCCGATGCCCGAGCCGATGTTGCAGCCGATGCGCACGGCTTCTTCGTGCGGCAGCGCGTCGCCGGTGGGCAGCCCGCTGTCGACCACCGCCTGCATGGCGGCGGCCATGCCGAGGTGAATGAAGCGATCCATGTGGCGCGCTTCTTTCTCGGCGATGTAGTCGGTGACCTGGAAGCCTTTCACCTCACCTGCAAACTTGCAGGCAAAGGAGCTGGCGTCGAAGCTGGTGATGGTGTCGATGCCCGAGTTGCCGGCCAACAGGTTGGCCCAGCATTCGGCCACCGTGTTTCCGACAGGAGCGATGCAACCGAGTCCGGTCACGACGACGCGGCGTTTGGTCATGCCGGCAAACCTTTCTGGGAGCGTTGGAGACCGTTGCGGAGCGCGCGCGGGGCAGGGACTGCGCCGCGGGCCTGAACGGTCGTCGGCGACGGCCGATCAGGCCTTTTGATTCTTGGATGCGTAGTCGACGGCGTTCTGCACCGTGGTGATCTTCTCGGCGTCCTCGTCGGGAATCTCGATGCCGAACTCGTCTTCGAGTGCCATCACGAGTTCGACCGTGTCGAGCGAGTCGGCACCGAGGTCGGCCACGAAAGCCTTTTCATTGGTGACTTGTGACTCTTCCACGCCGAGCTGCTCGGCAATGATTTTTTTGACACGTGCTTCGATATCGCTCATTTGGTTCCCTCTGAGGGTTTGTAAAGAATCGCTGGATTTTAGCCGCCCGGATCGTGGCATTTGCCGCACCGGACGGAGGGGAGAAATATTGCGCCGGGACCCTACATGTGCATGCCGCCGTTGACGTGCATTTCCTGGCCCGTCACGTAGCCGGCTTGCGGCGACGCGAGGTAGGCCACTGCGTGCGCAATGTCGGCCGGCTTGCCCAGATGGCCGAGCGGAATCTGGTTCAGCAGCGCCTGTTGCGCAGCCTCGGGAAGGTTTGCGGTCATGTCGGTTTCGATGAAGCCGGGCGCCACGCAGTTGACGGTGATGGCGCGGCTGCCGAGTTCGCGCGCGAGCGCCCGGGTCATCCCGGCCACGCCGGCCTTGGCGGCGGCGTAGTTGGCCTGGCCCGCGTTGCCGGAGGCACCCACCACGCTCGTGATGCTGATGATGCGTCCATAACGCTGCTTCATCATCGGGCGGATGACGGCACGCGACAGCCGGAACACCGCCTTCAGGTTGGTGTTGATCACGGCGTCCCAGTCGTCGTCCTTGAGCCGGGCGGCGAGCATGTCGCGCGTGATGCCGGCGTTGTTCACCAGCACATGCAGTCCGCCATAGGTCTTGACGATTTCGTCGACCAGCGCATCCACCGCCGCGCCGTCGTTGACGTCGAGCGCGCGACCGCGACCGCCGTAGGCGCCGAGCGCAGCGGTGATCTTCTGCGCGCCCTCTTCGGTCGTACCGGTGCCGATCACCTTGAGGCCGCGCTGGGCGAGTTCGAGCGCGATGGCCGCGCCGATGCCGCGCGTGGCGCCGGTGACCAGGGCGATCTGCCCTTCGAACTGGATGGTGCTCATGACAGTGTGCTCAGCAAGGTTCGGGTTTCGGCGAGCGACGCCGGGTCGTAAACCGACGCCACCGCGAGATCGGGCGCGATGCGCTTGGCCATTCCGCCCAGCACACGGCCAGGGCCGCATTCGACGATCGCGGCGACACCGCGCGCCTGAAGGGCTCGCACGCTTTCGACCCAGCGCACCGGGCCGGCCGCCTGGCGTACGAGCGCCTCGCGGATGCGGATCGGATCGGTCTCGACTGCGACGTCGATGTTGTTCAGGACAGGGATCTGCGGTGCCGCGAGTTCGATCGAAGCGAGCTTGTCGCGCAGCGCTTCGGCCGCAGGTTTCATCAGACTCGAATGGAACGGGGCCGACACCGGCAGCGGCAGGGCGCGCTTGGCGCCGCCGGCCTTGAGCACTTCGCACGCCTTCTCGACAGCGGCCTTGCTGCCGGCGATCACGGTCTGCAGGGGATCGTTGAAATTCACAGCCTCCACCACTTCGACACTGCCCGCGGCAAAGCTGGCGGTCACCTCGGCGCAGCCGGCGATGACCTTGGCCGAGTCCATGCCGAGGATGGCGGCCATCGCGCCGGTGCCCACGGGCACGGCCTTCTGCATCGCATCCGCCCGGAAGCGCACCAGCGGTGCGGCCTGCGCCAGCGTCAAGACGCCCGCAGCGACCAGCGCCGAGTACTCGCCCAGCGAATGGCCGGCGACCACGGCCGGCTGCGCACCGCCCTCCGCCAGCCAGGCACGCCAGGCCGCGACCCCGGCCACCAGCATCACCGGCTGGGTATTGGTGGTCAGCGCCAACGCCTCCTTCGGACCTTCGCGGATCAGCTTGGCAACGTCTTCGTGCAGCGAATCCGACGCTTCCTTCAGGACTTCGGCCACGGCCGGGTGATCGCCCCAGGCGTCGAGCATGCCGACAGCCTGCGAGCCCTGGCCCGGAAAGACAAAAGCAGAGGATTTCATTGTGTGCATGTCTCCTATCGCGTCACAGCGCCCATCATTCGGGCGGCGAGCGCTACAAATCCAATAGCACGGCGCCCCAGGTGAAGCCGCCGCCCACGCCTTCCAGCATGACGGTGTCGCCCTTCTTCACCTTGCCGCTGCGCACCGCTTCATCAAGGGCGAGCGGGATGGAAGCGGCCGAGGTGTTGCCGTGTTCGTGGACTGTCACGATCAGTTTGTCGAGCGACATCTTCAACTTTTTGGCCGTGCCTTCCATGATCCGGATGTTGGCCTGGTGCGGAATCAGCCAGTCGATATCGGCTTCGGTCCTGCCGGCCTTGGCCAGCGTTGTGCGGGCTGCTTCCTCGAGCACGCGCACGGCGAGCTTGAAAACGGCCTGCCCATCCATGTGCAACAGCGGCTTGCCCAGCACTTCGCCACCCGACACGTGTCCCGGCACGCAGAGAATGCCCACATGCTTGCCGTCGGCATGCAGGTCGCTGGCCAGAATGCCCGGCTCGTCGCTGGCCTCGAGGATGACCGCGCCGGCACCGTCACCAAACAGGACGCAGGTCGTGCGGTCGTTGAAGTCCAGGATGCGCGAGAACACCTCGGCGCCGACCACCAGCGCGCATCGCGCGGTACCGGTGCGGATCATCGCGTCGGCCACCGTCAGCGCATAGACGAATCCGCTGCAAACCGCCTGGACATCGAAGGCCGGGCAGCCGGCGACGCCGAGTTTGTGCTGCAGGATCGCGGCAGACGAGGGAAAGACCATGTCCGGCGTCGATGTGGCGACGATGATCAGATCGACGTCGTCGGCAACGCGTCCCGCGGATTCCAGCGCCTTGCGCGACGCCTCGAGCGCCAGGTCGCTGCTGTTGACGCCGTCGTCCACGAAATGGCGCGCCCGAATGCCGGTGCGCTCGATGATCCACTGGTCGGAAGTTTCGATTCCCCGCTCGGCCAATTGCTTCGCGAGGTCGTCGTTGGTCACCCGACGCGGTGGCAGATAACTGCCGGTGCCGGTGATGCGTGAATAAGAAGTCATCAAACGTGGAGCGCCGCCGTATCGACCGGCGCCGCCGGTTCCTGCCGCGCGAGCAGCGGCGCGGCGTGGGCGATGCGGGCCCGCACGCGGTCGAGCAGGTTGTTGCGAGCGGCATCATAAGCGCGATCGAGCGCATGGCCGAACGCGACCTCGTCCGCCGAGCCATGGCTCTTGAACACCAGCCCACGCAGGCCAAGCAGCGCAGCGCCGTTGTAACGCCGGTGATCAAGGCGATTTTTCAAAGATTTTAGAACCGGATACGAAACGATCGCCGCAAATTTGCTGAAGATGCCGCTCGAATATTCCTGACGCAGGAAGTCGACGATCATCGATGCCACGCCTTCGGTCGCCTTCAACGCCACGTTCCCCACAAAACCATCGCAAACGACGATGTCGGTGGTGCCTTTGAAAATGTCGTTGCCCTCGACATTTCCATAGAAGTTGAGATCGCCTGTGTTGGCTGCAGAACGCAACAGCAGGCTGGCTTTCTTGATCACTTCGCTGCCTTTGATGGCTTCTTCGCCCACATTCAACAAGCCGACGCTCGGCGATTCGTTGCCTGTAAGGGCCGAAACCAGGGCCGACCCGAGCACGGCAAACTGCAGCAGGTCTTCCGCATCGCAATCGACGTTTGCGCCCAGATCGAGCACCGTGGTGGCGCCGCCTTTGCTGTTGGGCAGTTGAGGTGCGATCGCCGGGCGATCTATTCCCTCGAGCGTTTTGAGCAGATACCGGGCGATCGCCATCAAAGCGCCCGTGTTGCCCGCAGATATGGCTGCTTGCGCCGCGCCGTCCTTGACCTGCTGGATCGCAACGCGCATGGACGAATCTTTCTTCCTCCTCAGGGCGATCTCGATCGGATCGTCCATGCCCACGACTTCGCTGGCGCCGACAATCCGGGCGCGCGGATGCTTCAATGTCTCCAATGCCGTCGGCGCACCGACAAGCAGCAGGGAGGCCTCGGGATGCCGCTCCAGAAAGGCTCGGCAAGCCGCGAGCGTGACACGCGGGCCATGGTCACCGCCCATGCAATCGACGGCGAGCGTGATGGCGGGCACGGCGGCGGGGGAAGCAACAGGTGCGGGCATCAAAACAAAAGCCCGACGCTACGGGAAAAGTAGCTTCGGGCCTTGGCCTTGAAACAGGTGGTCAGGCTTCGGACTTGGTCTTCAGGACCTGGCGGCCACGGTAGAAGCCGTTCGGGCTGATGTGATGACGCAGATGCGTTTCGCCGGTGGTCGGTTCCACGGCAATGCCGGGCGTCACGAGTGCGTTGTGCGAACGGTGCATGCCGCGCTTCGAGGGCGACTTTTTGTTTTGCTGGACGGCCATGATGGCTCCTGGACTTGAATGAGGTGGGTGAAAGTGCGGGCGGAGGGCGCGCGCGAAGCCTTCGATTATAGCCCGGCCGCCCATCGGACACCAGCCCACCCCTATCGCGGCTTGTCCGGACGCAACGTACCCAGGACGGCAAACGGGTTGGGCTTGGCCTCGGCGGCCGCTTCGAAATCGTCGTCCACTGCGGACAGGCGGGGTGCTTCCGGACAAACTTCGTGGCGCGGCGTGACCGGAATCTCCATGATGAGTTCGTCTTCCAGCAAGGCCTGCAGGTCGAAGTCGCGGCTTGCGACCAGGACGTCCTCTTCCGAGGTTTCATCTTCCAGCGCGGCGATGTCCTCATCGGGCATGAACCGGAACCAGCGATCGACCATCAGTTCGGTGTCGACCGGTGAGAGGCAGCGCTGGCACACCAGCGGCACGGTCGCGTCTGCCGTGAGGTGTAACCAGGGCTCGGCTGCGCCCGTCGCCCCGGGTCGTGTTTCACCGCGGGCGTCCCATGGCACGGCTGCATCGGGAGCCGCCCCGGTGGTTTCCGCTGAAAGGCGGGAAAAGTCCTTCAGGGCGGTGCTGCCGGACAGCACGCCGCCGTTTTCGGCAAAGGCCGTCACATCCAGCCGTTGAGGGGCAAATTCGGTCTTCATCCAGTCCAGTCTAAACCCGTCCCGCACAATCGTGCCCATGCAACCCCGCACCCTGATCCTCGCCTCGACCTCGCGCTACCGCCGTGAACTGATGAACCGCCTGCAGCTGCCCTTTGAGGTGCAGGCGCCTGAGGTCGATGAAACGCCGCGTCCCGGGGAAAGCCCGCGCAACCTGGCCGAACGGCTGGCGCTCGAGAAGGCCCGGGCAGTGGCGCTGCGCTTTCCTGAAGCGGTCGTGATCGGCTCCGACCAGGTGGCCGACCTGGCCGGCGAGGCACTGGGCAAGCCCGGCGACCACGACCGCGCCACGGCCCAGCTGCGCCGCATGCGGGGTCAGACGCTGGTGTTCCAGACCGCTGTCGCGGTGGTTTGCGAGGCGAGCGGGTTCGTGGAACGGGACATCGCGCAGGTGCGCGTGGTGTTCAGGGACCTGACCGATGCGGCGATCGAGCGCTATCTGCGCGCCGAACAGCCCTACGACTGCGCCGGCAGCGCGAAGAGCGAGGGACTCGGCATCGCGCTGCTCGATGCGATCGACAGCGATGACCCGAGCGCGCTGGTCGGCCTGCCGTTGATTCGCACCTGTCGCATGCTGCGCGCCGCCGGAGTGAGTTTGCTGTGAGCGCCGGAACGCTGTATCTCGTCCCGGCCCCGCTGGATTTCGGCTGCGACGCGCAGGCCCCGCTGCAGGATGCGCTCCCGCTCGGCACGCTGCAAAAAGCGGCTGGCATCACGCACTGGATCTGCGAGAACGCCAAGTCGGCGCGCGCCTACCTGAAGCGCATCGACGCGGTGGTGCCGCTGGCCGCCCCGCTGCAGGCGCAGCAGATCGTCGAGTTGCCTCGGGAGGTCCACAAGAAGGGCGATCACGCCGGCCAGTTCGATGCCCGGCCGCTGCTGGCGGCAGCGCTGGAAGGGCACGACGTCGGCCTGCTCAGCGAAGCCGGCATGCCGGCGGTGGCCGACCCCGGTTCGTCCGTGGCCCGCGCCGCGCACGCGCTCGGCATCGTCGTGGTCCCACTGGCCGGACCGGTGTCGCTGCTGCTGGCGCTGGCCGCCAGCGGACTCAACGGCCAGAACTTCGCCTTCGTGGGCTATCTGCCGCAGGACGCCGAGGGCCGGGTCCAGCGCATCCGCGAGCTCGAAACGCTGGCGTTGCGAACGGGGCAGACACAACTCTTCATCGAAACGCCGTACCGCAACGCCGCGCTCCAGCAGGCGCTGCTGCAGACCTTGCAGCACGCCACGCGCCTGGCCGTTGCGCGCGGTCTCACGCTCGCCGGCGCCTCCGTGCGCAGCGATACCGTGAAAGGCTGGCTCGCCGTCAATCCCGTGGTCGACGAGCGCTTGCCCGCGGTTTTTGCGATCGGGCGCTGACGGTGACGCACACGATCGGCGCCGCCGTGCGGTGGGCGTCCCGCACCCAATTCTTCGCGTCGGGCTTCATCTTCGCGACCTGGGGCGTGCACATCCCCACCGTCAAAGCGCATTACGGCGTCGACGAGGCGCAGCTCGGACTGGCGATGCTCGCAGCCGGCTTCGGCGCGCTCGCCGGCTTGACGCGCGCGAGCCGCTGGATCGGCCGCTACGGCGCACGAGACACGGCCCGCATCTGCGGGACGGTCTACGCACTGCTGCTGGCCGGCCTGATCGCTACACCGAGCTATGCCGCGCTGCTGCTCCTGCTGGCGCTGTTCGGCGTCGTCACCAGTGTCTTCGACGTGGCGATCAACACCGAAGCCGCCCAACTCGAACTGCTGGGCGGCGGCACGTTGATGAGTGGCATGCACGGCATGTTCAGCCTCGGCGGCATGGCCGGCGCAGTGACCGGAGGCGCCGCGCTGGCTGCCGGATTGCCGCCCCAGCAGCACCTGATCTGGGTGGCGCTGGCCATGGCGCTCGCCGTGCTGCTCGCGTCGCAGCGCATGCTGCCGCGCGCGGCCACCGCATCGGCTTCGCCGTCGGATGCGGGGTTCCGGCTGCCGCGCGGCGCGCTCGTCATCCTCGGGGTTCTGGCAGCGCTGGGGCTCATTGCGGAAGGCGCGATCTACGACTGGAGCGTGCTCTATCTGCAGCAGGAACTGGGCAGTCCGCAGAAACAGGCGGCATTCGCCTATGCAAGCTTTTCAGCCGCCATGGCAGCTGCGCGCTTCGGTGGCGATGCGCTGCGCGCGCGCATCGCGCCGGCAACGCTGCTGCGCGGCAGTGCTCTGCTGGCGGCCGCCTCGATGGCGCTGGTGCTCCTCACCGACAAGCCCTGGCTGGCCCTGGTCGGCTTCGCCGGGGTCGGCATCGGCTTCGCCAACGTGGTGCCGATTCTTTTTTCCGCGGCGGCAAGGGTGCCCGATGTCGACCCCGCGCGCGGCATCGCGGCCGTCTCGGCGGCCGCCTATCTCGGCTTCATGGCGGGCCCGCCAGTGATCGGCCTGCTCGCGCGCGTGGGTTCTCTCACCGCCTCGCTGTGGCTGGTCGTGGTCTTCGCGGTGGCGCTGGCACTTTCGGCCCGCCACGCGCAGGCCCGCAACTAGCGCAGGGCGGGCGCGGCGCGCAGCGCGCGTATCGACGCGTCGCCCATGGCGGCACCGAACTTCTTGGCCAGTTTTTCGGCCACGTTGTCACGTCGCGTGTAATCGATCACCTCTTCGGCCTTGACCACTTCGCGCGCGACGAAGTCGACGTTGCCCAGCTGATCGGCCAGGCCCAGTTCGACGGCCTGCTGGCCGCTCCAGAAAAGGCCACTGAAGAGACCCGGCGTCTGCAGCTTGAGGCGATCGCCACGGCCGGCCTTGACCACATTGATGAACTGGTCGTGGATCTGGTCGATCAGCTGCTGCGCATGGGCTTTCTGCGCGTCGTTCATCGGACTGAACGGATCGAGAAATCCCTTGTTCTCTCCCGAGATGATCAGGCGCCGCTCGACGCCGAGCTTCTCCATCGTGCCGGTGAAGCCGAAGCCGTCCATCAGCACGCCGATGCTGCCCACGATGCTGGCTTTGTCGACGAAGATCTTGTCGGTGGCCGCCGCAATGTAGTAAGCAGCCGAGGCGCAGGTTTCCTCGACCACGGCATACACCGGCTTGTTGTATTTCGCCTTCATGCGCCTGATTTCGTCGCTGACGATGCCGGCCTGTACCGGACTGCCGCCCGGCGAATTGATCAACAGCACCACGGCCTTGGCGCCTTCGTCCTCGAAGGCGGTTTTCATTGCCGCGACGATGAACTCGGCACTCGCATCGGCGCCATTGGCGATCTCGCCCTTGATCTCGACCACTGCCGTGTGCGCAGTGGTCTTCGCCGCGGTGGGCGTCGCGCGCGACACAGCAAACCACGCCAGGAACACGAAAAAGGCCAGCCAGCTCAAGCGCACGAAGGTCTTCCAGCGCCTTGTTGCCTTCTGCTCACGCAATGCAGCAAATGCGAGCTTCTCCAGCGTAGCGCGCTCCCATCCCGGAGCCTGGGTCGGGTCGCCCCCGGCGGCCTTCGGCGTGAGGGGCTTGGCAGGCTCAAAAGGCTCGAAACCCTCAGGCTCCGTGCGGGTCGAATCGGTCATTTAGAACGTGAGGGGTTGCAGGTTCCAGGCAGTATGCCAGTGCACCACACCGTCGCGTTCGCTGAGGGCTATCTTCACCAGGCCGCCTCGGCAAGGCCCGCCCGCGCACTCGCCCGTGTCGGGTTTGTAGACCGCACCGTGCGTTGCGCAAAGAAGCCACTGGCCGGTGTCGTCGAAGAAGCGGTCGGGCTGAAAGTCCATTTCCATCGCCACATGGCTGCAGCGGTTCAGGAACGCGTGCGGCTGCCCTTCGAAACGGATGGCGAACGCTCGGCAGCTTTCGCCCGCGTAAGTGACGTCGAACGCAACGGCAGTGCCGCCTTCGGCCAGGTCGGCGGCGTTGCACAGGGGAATGATTTCTTCGCTCATGGCGGAATTCTCCAGTGCGACAAGTCAAGCGTTGGCCAGCAGCCAGTCCCGCAGGCCGGCAACGGAATGCGCGATGAAGAGCGGGCGCAGCGCATCGAAGCTGGCCGGCTCGTGCGCGCCATAGCTCACGCCGACGCTCGCGCAGCCGGCATTCAGCGCGAGTTGAAGGTCGTGCGTGGTGTCGCCGATCATCAGGGTGCGATCCGGCGGCACGCGCAGTTCGTCCATCAGTTCCAGCAGCATGCGGGGATGCGGCTTGCCCTCGGTTTCGTCGGCGGTGCGCGATCCGTCGAAACGGTCGTGCAACTCGACGGTGGCCAGAGCGCTGTCGAGCCCCTTGCGCGACTTGCCCGTCGCCACCGCAAGCTTGTGGCCGCGCGCGCGCAAGGCGTCGAGCATGGGCAGCACGCCGTCGAACAGCACGAGATCGTCATGGTGGCCCAGATAGTGATGACGGTAGCGCGCACCGAGTTCCGCGTACTTTTCGCGCGGCACGTCGGGTGCCGCCCGGGCCAACGCTTCAGCCAGGCCCAGGCCGATGACCCAGGCCGCATCCTCTTCGCTCGGCCTCGCGCCGCCCACGTCGACCACCGCCGCCTGGATGCAGCGCACGATCAGCTGCGTCGAGTCGTAGAGCGTGCCATCCCAATCGAAAGCGATGAGATCGAAGCGGCGTGGTTCAGTCATGTTCGTGAGTTTCCCTGAGGGCTGCCTTGGGCAGCAGGATGGCGAGTTCGGGCGGCAGCGCGGCCTGTAGCGCGACGCGGCGGCCGTCGGCCGGATGGTTGAATTGCAGGCGCCAGGCATGCAGAAACATGCGCCGGAGCCCGACTTTCTGCAGCGCTCGATTGCGCTCGAAGTCGCCGTACTTGTCGTCGCCGGCGATCGCATGGCCCGCCGAGGCGAGGTGTACGCGGATCTGGTGCGTGCGCCCGGTCTTGATGGTGACGGCCAGCAGCGACATCCGCGGCGCGTCGCTCTTGCAGCGCGGTCAAGGCGCTGCGCTTCTTGGCCACCAGAAGAATGCCCGATGTTTCGCGGTCGAGTCGGTGCACCAGCTCGAGGAATTTCGCGCCCGGCCGTGCAGTGCGCAACTGCTCTATCACGCCGAAACTCACGCCGCTGCCACCATGGACAGCGACGCCGGCAGGCTTGTCGATCGCGAGCAGGGAATCGTCCTCGTGCAACAGCGGAAAGTCACGCGGCGGCGCCGCAGGCGTGACTCCCTCTTGCGACCGGGCAGCCACGCGCACCGGCGGCAGGCGCAGCACGTCGCCGGCCGCGACGCGCGTTTCCGCCTGCGCACGACCTTTGTTGATGCGGACCTCGCCCGACCGGATGATCCGGTAGACGTGGGTCTTGGGCACCCCCTTGAGCTGACGGAACAGGAAATTGTCGAGCCGCTGACCGGCCGATTCTTCGTCGACCGTCAGAAAACGGACTTCTGCCGCCGCGGAGTTGGTCTTCGCACCTATAATGTTTTTCACCAGCGCGGTCGTGTAAGTGCTTGATTAGACAGAAGTTTAGAGCACTCATGACCGCGCGGTGAGGTCGATGCCGCCAGGGCTTCGAACCCGCAGGCCACGTGCAAGTGCACAAGGCGGCGGGCTCGATATCCTGGTCAAGCCGACGCCCACGAAACACCGATACGGAATACCCCAGCAGGCAGCCTCCAAGCTGTCTGCGGATCGAAGCGAGCCCCTTGTGTTGATGCTGCTGATTCATATGTGCCTGCGCTGGCTGACCTTCGGGTCGGGGCCTGCGGTTTCAGGCATCGAGTCGCCCGCAGCGCGCGCCACCCTTGCGCACCCCGCCGTCAATAAGATGGCAAATCGACACCGCATCCGGCTCGCGCCCATCCATGCGCCCCCACCCCGACTGCTGTTGAGCTGACGCTCGAACGGTCGTCGGCGCCTGCGCCGACGCCACAGCATCCGGGGCCAAGCGGCAATTCCTTCGTTTCGACAAGCGTCGTCCGTGCATCGTGCGCCCGTCATGGGCCGGTAGAACGATACATAGAAGGACAACGCTCATGAAGCGGA
>SEGN01000310.1 GCA_004211245.1 Variovorax sp. | reverse complement strand
CAACCCCCTCAAGGGGGCAATACCAGCGGCCCGGCAAAGCCGGTTCCGCGGTATTTCCCGAACGGGCTTCAACGCCTTTCTGACGATTTTTCGCGCCATGAACACCTACCAGCAACCCGACGCCAGCGGCCATTTCGGCCCCTATGGCGGCAGCTTCGCGAGCGAAACGCTCACCCATGCGATCGCCGAACTGCGCGACGCCTATGCGCGCTACAAGGACGATCCGGCCTTCCTGGCCGAATTCCACTATGAACTCAAGCACTTCGTGGGGCGGCCCTCCCCGGTCTACCACGCGGCGCGCACCAGCCGCGAGATGGGCGGCGCGCAGATCTACCTCAAACGCGAGGACCTGAACCACACCGGCGCGCACAAGATCAACAACGTGATCGGCCAGGCCATGCTCGCGCGCCGCATGGGCAAGCCGCGTGTGATCGCCGAGACCGGCGCCGGCCAGCACGGCGTGGCGACCGCGACGATCTGTGCCCGCTACGGCCTCGAATGCGTGGTCTACATGGGCAGCATGGACGTTCAGCGCCAGAGCCCCAACGTCTACCGCATGAACCTGCTGGGCGCCACCGTGGTGCCGGTGGAGTCCGGCAGCAAGACCCTGAAGGACGCGCTCAACGAAGCCATGCGCGACTGGGTCACGAACGTCGAGAACACCTTCTACATCATCGGCACCGTCGCCGGCCCGCATCCGTACCCGATGATGGTGCGCGACTTCCAGAGCGTGATCGGCACCGAGTGCATCGAGCAGATGCCGGCCATGCTGGCAGAAGGCGGTCAACCCGACGTGGTGGTGGCCTGCGTCGGTGGCGGCAGCAACGCGATGGGCATCTTCCATCCGTACATTCCGTTTGCGAAGACGCGCCTGGTCGGCGTCGAGGCTGCGGGCGAGGGGCTCGACAGCGGCAAGCATTCGGCCTCGATCCTGCGCGGCAGCTCGGGCGTGCTGCACGGCAACCGCACCTACCTGCTGCAGAACGAAGACGGCCAGATCACCGAGACGCACAGCATCAGCGCCGGCCTGGACTACCCTGGCGTCGGGCCCGAGCATGCGCACCTCGCCGACATCGGCCGGGCCGAATACGTCGGCATCACCGACGACGAAGCGCTCCACGCCTTTCACTACCTGTGCCGTACCGAAGGGATCATCCCGGCGCTGGAATCGAGCCACGCGGTGGCCTACGCGATGAAGCTGGCGAAGACGATGCGCACGGACCAGTCGATCCTGGTATGCACGGCATGGTCGCGGCCGGGGCCGACGTGATCGAGCTCGGCGTGCCCTTTTCCGATCCGATGGCCGATGGCCCGGTGATCCAGAAAGCCGGCGAAGCGGCGCTCGCGCTCGGCATCGGCTTGAAGCAGGTGCTCGCGATGGTCGCGGACTTCCGCGAGAAGGATGCCGCCACGCCCGTCGTGCTGATGGGCTACGCCAACCCGGTCGAGCGCTACGACGGCAGGCACGGCGGGGGCGCGTTCGTGCGCGATGCCGCAAAGGCCGGCGTCGACGGTGTGCTGATCGTCGACTACCCGCCCGAGGAGTGCGAGGCTTTCGCGGCCGAGCTGCGCGCCGCCGACATCGATCTGATCTTCCTGCTCGCTCCCACCAGCACCGACGAGCGCATGGCACAGGTCGCGCGGCTCGCGAGCGGCTACGTCTATTACGTCTCGCTCAAGGGCGTGACCGGCGCCGGCCATCTCGACACCGAGGCCGTCGGCCGCATGCTGCCCCGCATCCGCCAGCACGTCAGCATCCCGGTCGGGGTCGGCTTCGGCATCCGCGACGCGGCCACGGCACAGGCGGTCGGCTCGGCCGCGGACGCGGTCGTCATCGGAACGAAGATCATCCAGCTGATCGAGGAACAGCCGCGCGAGCGGGTCGTGGCGGTTTGCGGCGAGTTCCTGGCCGGCATTCGCGACGCGCTCGATGCGCTGCCGGCCAACACCGCCAAAAACGCGGCTGGCCGATAATCCGCGAACTTCAGGAGAACTCCCCCC
Organism: Variovorax sp.; assembly: GCA_004211245.1. GTDB lineage: Bacteria > Pseudomonadota > Gammaproteobacteria > Burkholderiales > Burkholderiaceae_C > Variovorax. Next base: position 3,068 of record SEGN01000310.1, on the reverse strand, counting down.
ATGAGCTGGCTTGAAAAACTGCTTCCCGCCAAGATCGCCCAGACCGACCCGAGCGAGCGCCGCCAGGTGCCCGAAGGCCTCTGGATCAAGTGCCCGAGCTGCGAGACGGTGCTCTACAAGACCGACCTCGAGCAGAACCAGAACGTTTGCCCGAGCTGCAGCCACCATCACCGCATCGGCGCGCGCGCGCGACTCGACGCCTTCCTCGACGCCGAAGGCCGCTACGAGCTCGGCCAGGAAGTGCTGCCGGTCGACGCACTCAAGTTCAAGGACAGCCGCAAGTACCCCGAGCGCCTGAAAGAAGCCCTCGAAAACACCGGCGAGACCGACGCCCTGATCGTGATGGGCGGATCGGTGCACAGCATCAGCGTGGTGGCGGCCTGCTTCGAGTTCGAATTCATGGGCGGCAGCATGGGCAGCGTGGTCGGCGAGCGCTTCGTGCGCGGCGTCGAAACCGCGATCGAGCAGAAAGTGCCGTTCATCTGCTTCACGGCCACGGGCGGCGCGCGCATGCAGGAAGGCCTGCTCTCGCTCATGCAGATGGCCAAGACCAACGCGGCGCTCACCCGCCTGGCGAAGAAGGGCCTGCCCTATGTCAGCGTGCTGACCGACCCGACCATGGGCGGCGTGTCGGCCGGCTTCGCCTTCGTCGGCGACGTCGTGATCGCAGAGCCCAAGGCGCTGATCGGCTTCGCCGGTCCGCGCGTGATCGAGTCGACCGTGCGCGTGACACTGCCCGAAGGCTTCCAGCGCGCCGAGTTCCTGCAGACCAAGGGCGCGATCGACTTCATCTGCGACCGGCGCGAGCTGCGCAAGACGATTGCCAGCACGCTGGCGATGTTGCTGCGCCAGCCCGCCGACGCCGTCAGCTGATCGAGGGCGCGCTCAGCGCCCGAGCGCCCAGGCCCAGCCCATCAGGCTGCCGAGCACGATGGCACCGACCTGCAGCAGCACGATGGCTGCGAGGGGCGAGAGGTCAACGCCGCCGACCAGCGGGATGAAGCGGCGCAGCGGCCGCACCAGCGGCTCGGCGAGCCGCTTGATCAGGTCGAGCAGCATCGACGATGCATTCGGCACCCACGACAGCACGGCATACACCACCAGCAGCGCGGTGAGGCCCGACACCGCGAGTTGCGCCAGCCCGATCAGCGACACCAGCGGCAGCACCGGCAGCTTCTGCAAGGCGCCGATCAGCAGCCACAGCAGCAGGAACTTCACCATCACCAGCAGCCAGGCGGCCACCAGGCTCGACAGGTCCCACCGGCCGACCGACGGCAGAATCTTGCGCAGCGGCATCACGATCCAGTCGCTGATCGCGAACACGAATCGCCCGAGCGGGTTGCCGAACGGCACGCGGTGGTATTGCATGTAGAGCCGCAGCAGGCAGGCCCCGCCGAGGAGGCCGACGATCACGTCGAGCAGAAACGAGGGGATCTGGTAGAGCATGGCGCACGCAGCGTGATGGGAGTGCGATGATAGCCACGCAAAGGCCGACGACGATGACATCCCCCCTGCTTTCCGCGCTGCCATTGTTCCCGCTGGGGAGCGTTCTCTTTCCCGGCGGGCTGCTGCCGCTGCGCATCTTCGAAGTGCGCTACCTCGACATGATCGGCAAGGTGCACAAGGCCGGGGCGCCCTTCGGCGTGGTCAGCCTGACGCAGGGCGCCGAGGTGCGCAAGGCCGGCGCCGAGACCGAGCGTTTTTCCAGCATCGGCACGCTGGCGATGATCCGCGAGTTCGAATCGCCGCAGGCGGGGCTGCTGCAGATCGAATGCGTGGGCACGCAGCGCTTCAAGGTGCGCAGCAGCGCGCTGCAGAAGCACGGGCTGTGGACAGCCGAAGTCGAAGCGCTGCCGGACGACGTGGCGCTCGGCATACCCGACGACCTGCAGCACACCGCCGACGCGTTGCGCCGGCTGGTCGACACGCTTGAGCAACGCCGGCAGCTCGAAGCCGACGACGGCATGCGGCTGCCGGTTCGCGCGCCCTACCAGTTCGCCGACTGCGGCTGGGTGGCCAACCGCTGGTGCGAACTGCTGCCATTGCCGCCGCACCTCAAGCAGCGCCTGATGGAGCTCGACAGCCCGCTGATGCGCCTCGAACTGGTCAGCGATCTGCTTGCACGCACTGGCATTGCTGAATAGCGCGCTATCTTTTTCATAGCGTATTGGTCAGCATCGGCGGGCTAAAATCCGGCCCATGTCCGATCATCCGATTCCTCCCGCTTCCGCACCCGCCGTCGACGAAAACCAGCTCATCACCGAGCGCCGCGAGAAACTCCAGCTGCTGCGCACCGCGCAAACCGAAGGCAAGGGCGTCGCCTTCCCCAACGATTTCAAGCCCGGCCATCGCGCAGCCGCTCTGACCGCCGAACACGGTGGCACCGACGCCGAACCGCTCGAGGCGCAGGCCCTTCAGGTCAGCGTGGCGGGCCGCATGATGCTCAAGCGCGTGATGGGCAAGGCCAGCTTCGCCACGCTGCAGGACAGCACCGGCCGCATCCAGCTCTACGTGACGCGCGATGCCATCGGCGAAGAGGCGTATGCCGACTTCAAGCGATGGGACCTGGGCGACATCGTCGGCGCCGAAGGCACGCTGATGAAGACCAAGACCGGCGAGCTCTCCATCAAGGTGACGAAGCTGCGCCTGCTCACCAAGAGCCTGCGCCCGCTGCCCGACAAGTTCCATGGCATGGCCGACCAGGAACAGAAATACCGCCAGCGCTATGTCGACCTCATCACCGACGAGTCGGCGCGCGACCGCTTCAAGGCACGCAGTCGCGCGGTGAGTGCGTTGCGCGAGTTCATGGTGGCCAACGACTTCCTCGAAGTCGAGACGCCGATGCTGCACCCGATCCCGGGCGGCGCGAACGCCAAGCCCTTCAAGACGCACCACAACGCGCTCGACCAGGAGATGTTCCTGCGCATCGCGCCCGAGCTGTACCTGAAGCGCCTGATCGTCGGCGGCTTCGAGCGCGTCTTCGAGATCAACCGGAGCTACCGCAACGAGGGCATCTCGGTGCGGCACAACCCCGAGTTCACGATGATGGAGTTCTACGCGGCCTACTG
>SEGN01000309.1 GCA_004211245.1 Variovorax sp. | reverse complement strand
GTGCACGGCAACACGCTGGAAAATGCGCGCGAGCGACTGTTCTGGTTCCTCTGCGGCTGGCTCGGCGGACCGCAGTACTACACCGACCGCTTCGGCCATCCGATGTTGCGTGCGCGGCATCTGCCGCAGAGCATCGGCGGCCACAGCATCGGCATCAAGGAGCGCGACCAGTGGCTGGCCTGCATGGACCAGGCGATGGGTGAAACCGCGGTGCCCGAGGCCTTGCGTGCGCGCCTTCGGAATTCCTTTTTCCAGACGGCCGACTGGATGCGCAATCGCGGCGAGTGAGCCGCAACACTTCAACAGCAAGACCATGAATTCGATCGTCATCATCGGCGGCGGCCACGCCGCAGCGCAACTGTGTGCGGGCCTGGTGGAAGCCGGGCAGGGCGCGCGCGTGCACCTCGTGTGCGAAGAGCCGTGCGAGCCCTACCACCGGCCGCCCCTCTCCAAGGCGTTCCTGAAGAGCGCGGACGAGGTGTCGCAGCCGCACAAGGCCGCCGACTGGTACCGCGAAGCGGGCATCACGCTGCACCTGGGCAATGCCGCGACGGCGATCGATCGCGCGGCCCGCACTGTCACGCTGCGCTCCGGCGAGACACTGCCCTATGAACGACTGGTGCTCGCCACCGGCACGCGCGCACGCCGGCTGCCGGGCCTGCCCGACGGGCTGGACAACGTCGCGATGCTGCGCGCCGTGGCCGAAGCGCACAGCCTGCGCGACCGCCTCGCCGCGGCGCAGGAAGTCACCGTGCTCGGCGGCGGCTTCATCGGCCTCGAAGTCGCGGCCACGGCGAAAGCCATGGGCAGGACGGTGCGCGTCATCGAGGCCGCGCCGCGCCTGCTCGGTCGCGCCGTCTCGCCCGCGTTGTCGGCGCACGTGCTGGCAGCGCATCGCGAGGCGGGTATCGATGTGGTCCTGAACGCAACCATCGATGGCTTCGCGATCGACGGCACCCACCTCGTCGAACTGAACATTGACGGCAAGCGACAGTCCATCGACCTGTTGCTGCTGGGCATCGGCGCCGTGCCCGAGACGGCGCTGGCCCGCGCCGCGGGCCTGGACTGCGCCGATGGCATCGTGGTCGATGCCCACATGCAGACCGGCGACCCCGCGATCCTCGCCATCGGCGACTGCACGCGTTTCCCGGACCGCCGCGCCGACCGGCCGCTGCGCCTGGAATCGGTGCAGAACGCGAACGACCAGGCGCGCACCGCGGTCGCCACGCTCACGGGCGTCCCGAAGCCGCACGACGTGCTGCCGTGGTTCTGGTCGGAGCAGGGCGCGATGCGCCTGCAGATGGCCGGGCTGGTGCCGGCCGAGGGAACGCCGGGGCATGTCACCGTGCGCCGCCCCGGCCCGGGTGCGAACCCGAATGCGTTCTCGCTCTTTCACTATGTCGGGGGCCAGCTGGTCTGCGTCGAATCGGTCAACGCGCCGGTCGATCACATGATGAGCCGCAAGCTGCTGGAAGCGGGCAAGAGCCCCGACCCAGCGAAGGTCGCGGATGCGGCCGTTCCGCTGAAGAACCTGATCGCCTGAGCGACCGTCTCAGCGCCCCGCGGGCGCCAGCAACACCACCAGCGCGCCCGCGCCACCGTCCGCCGGCTTGGCCTGCACGAAGGCCAGCACCTCGTTCTTCTGGATCAGCCAGCGCTGCGTCTTGGTCTTGAGCACCGGTTGCTTGCCGGGCGAGCCGAGACCCTTGCCATGCACCACGCGCACGCAGCGCAGCCCCTGCTTGTGCGCGGTGCGAATGAAGGCGCCGAGCGCCTCGCGCGCCTCGTCGCTGCGCAGGCCGTGCAGGTCCAGCTGGCGCTGGATCGACCATTCGCCCGCGCGCAGCTTGCGCGTGACATCGGTCCCGATGCCGGGGCGGCGGAAGCTCATGGCGTCGTCGACATCGAGCAGCGTGGCCACGTCGAACTCGTCGCTGATCGATTCGCGCAGCACGCGCTGCTCGTCGAGCTGGTGCTGGAACGGGATCGGTGCCGGCGGCTCGGGGGCCAGCGGCACGGCGGCCTTGCGTTTGAGCGGCGCGGTGGCGCCGATGGCGCGGCTGAACAGATCGCTTTCGGCCAGGCGTCTTTTGTCCGCCGCTGCATGCGCCGCGGCTTCGGCCGCTTCGCGCGCTCGTGCTTCGGCCAGCGTGCGCTGGACCGACTTCAGGTCGGCGAGGCTCTTGAGCCCGGGCGTCTTGGAAGGCATGCCCCATCCTCTCACGGCCGGGCGAAGCGGGTCAGACCAGCCCGCGCTCGGCCATCGACAACGTGTGGCCGGCTGCCACGATCACATGGTCGAGCACCCGCACGTCGACCAGTCCCAGCGCGGCCTTGAGGGATTGCGTGAGCGCCTCGTCCGCGCGCGAGGGGTCCACGCTGCCGCTCGGGTGGTTGTGCGCCAGCACCACGGCAGCGGCATGGTGGTGCAGCGCCCGCACCACGAGTTCCCGCGGGTACACGCTGGTCTGCGTGAGCGTTCCGCGGAACAGTTCCTCCATCGCGATCAGGCGGTGCTGCGCATCGAGGAAGAGCGCAGCGAACACCTCGTACGGGCGCGAGGCGATGTGGAGCTGGAGGTACTGGCCGACCGCGCCGGGCGAGTCGAACACTGCACGCTCCCGCAACCGCTCGGCCAGCGCGCGGCGGGCGAGTTCGAGCACGGCGATCAATTCGGCACGCTTGGCGGTGCCGCCCAGGCCCTTGACCTTCTTGAGGTCGTCCGCGCCGGTGTGCAGCAGGCCGGCAATGCCGCCGAAGGTGTCGAGCAGCTCCCGGGACATCTGCAGCACGTTCTTGCCGGCGACGCCGGTGCGCAGCAGCAGGGCCAGCAATTCGGCATCCCCGAGCGCCGCGGGCCCTCGCGCGATGAGCTTTTCGCGCGGGCGCATCTCGGCCGGCAGATCCTTGAATGCCATTGCAATCCCGGGCGCATGCCCGGCTCCCTAAAATGGGGCCCAGTTTATCGGGACACCACTTTGTCTTTGTCATCCACCGCAGCCGTTCCTCATCCTGTTGTGACGGCGGGCTCCTTCCTCACACTGCACTACCGCCTCGGCGGTCCTGCGGGCGATGTCATCAACACCTTTGCCGACAAGCCGGCCACGCTGTCGCTCGGCACCGGCGAGCTGTCGCCGGCCATGGAGCAGCGCCTGATCGGCCTGGCGGAGGGCGCCCACACCACCTTCGAACTGCCGGCCGGCGAGGCCTTCGGCGAGCGCAATGCCGAGATGCAGCAGTGGGTGGCGCGAACGCTGCTCGCGAAGCTCGGCGACCCGGACGAGAAGTACGCGGTCGGCGACGTGGTGCAGTTCCCCACGCCCGACGGCACCGGCAGCTATGCGGGTGCGGTGACCGAGTCGAACGACACGGCGGTGCGCTTCGACTTCAACCATCCGCTCGCAGGTCAGCCCGTGACGTTCGAAGTCCACCTCATCGGCGTGCTGTGAGCGACGTGAAAGTCCTCGAAGAAATCATCCTGGCCGAGCCGCGCGGTTTTTGCGCCGGGGTCGACCGTGCGATCGAGATCGTCGAGCGCGCCCTTGCCAAGTTCGGTGCGCCGATCTACGTGCGCCACGAGATCGTGCACAACACCTACGTGGTGAACGAGCTCAAGTCCAAGGGCGCGGTCTTCATCGAAGACCTGGCCGACGTGCCGCCCGGCGCCACGCTGGTGTTCAGCGCGCATGGCGTGAGCAAGGCGGTGCAGCAGGAGGCGCGCGACCGCGGCTTCGACATCTTCGACGCGACCTGTCCGCTGGTCACCAAGGTGCATGTCGAGGTGGCCAAGCTCGCCAAAGAGGGCTACGAATTCATCATGATCGGCCACAAGGGGCATCCCGA
>SEGN01000308.1 GCA_004211245.1 Variovorax sp. | reverse complement strand
GCGTCTTTCATCGAGATGACGCAGGCCTCCTGGATCGCGGGGTTGCGGAACATCAGCAGTTCGACCTCGGCCGGCCAGACCTTGAAGCCGCTCGCGTTGATCATGCGTTTCAAGCGGTCCGTCATGAAGAAGTAGCCGTCTTCGTCCATGCGGCCCATGTCGCCGGTGCGAAAGAAGCGCTTGCCCTCGAACTCGACTAAGGCCGCCGCCGTGGCGTCGGGCCGCTTCCAGTAGCCCTGGAAAACCTCGGGTCCGTGCGTGATGATCTCCCCCGATTCGCCGATGGGCAGCTCGACCAGCGTGTCGGGATCGACCACGCGTGAATCGGTGCTCATGTAGGGGATGCCGAGGCACTGCTGCTTGGGGTTCTCGAACGGGTTGGCGTGCGAAGGCGCCGCAGTCTCGGTGAGGCCGTAGCCCTCGTTGTATTTCAGGCCGTACTGTTCCAGCAGCCTCTGCGCGATGGCCTGCGGCATCGCGGCTCCGCCGCCGCCGATGTAGGTGAGGCTGCTCAGGTCGTAATTCGCGAAGTTCGGGCTCGCGAGCAGATCGATCACCATGGTCGGGATGTTGGTCCAGCTCGTGACCTTCCAGCGCGAGATGAGGCGGCCGGCCACGTCGCGGTCCCAGCGCGGCATGATGACCAGCGTGCCGCCGAACACGATCGACGTGTGCATCATGCTCACGGTGCCGGTGATGTGGAACATCGGCACCACGGCCAGCACGATGGCCTCCGACGAACCCAATCCCCAGAGCTGGCTCGCGAACGCGTTGTGGTTCAGGCTGGAGTGGTTGTGGGGCAGCGGATGCCGCGTCAGCAGCCAGTCGCGCCACTGCACCGGCGGGGCTTCGTCGCCGGCCACGTCGGCATCGAACGCGTCGGTGAACTGGGTGACGATCATGTGCGCCAGCCGGTCTTTCGGCGCCAGCGCGTTGCTCGCCTTGGCCAGCTCGGCGGCGAGGTCGCCGGTCGTGATGGCCACCTTCGCATCCGGGTCGGTGATGTAGTGCTTGAGCTCTTCGGCCCGGTTCATCGGGTTCACCGGCACCACCACCGCGTTGGCGCGCAGGATCGCGAAATGCGCGATCACGAGTTGCGGGCAGTTCTGCATGTCGAGGACCACGCGGTCGCCACGCTGCACGCCGAGTGCGTGGAGCGTGCCGGCCAACCTTTCGGTCTGCGCCAGGAATTCGCGGTAGGGGATGACTTGGCCGAAGAACACCAGCGCGGCCTTGTCGGGAAAACGCGCGGCGCTGGTGGCCAGGTTGTGCCACAGCGAGGTCGCGGGGACGGTGATGGAATGCGGCAGGCGCTGCGGCCAGAACTTGTGATGCGGGCGGGTCATTGGGTCTCCAGACAGCGGCCGAGCCTACGCCGCAGTGCGGCAGCGCCGCATCGGGAAAGCCCCTCAGCCGTCACGTTGGCGACGCCGCGCCGCTCGACTACAGACAGGGCCCCCGATTGCGCCTAAAAGATCAGGTCGTTCAACCCACCGAGGAAAATCCATGGCAGCAGAGAAACATGCAAGCGTTCACTGGGAAGGCGCCGGCAAGACCGGCAAGGGCCAGATCAGCACCGAGACCGGCGCGCTGAAGGCCTACCCGTACGGCTTCAACAGCCGCTTCGGCGACGACGTGAAGGGCACGAACCCGGAGGAAATACTGGGCGCCGCGCACGCCGGCTGTTTCACCATGGCCTTTGCGTTCGCGCTCGAAGGCGCCGGACTGACCGCCACGAAGATCGACACCAAGGCGGCCGTGCGCCTGGTGAAGGATGGCGACGGCTTCAAGATCGACCGCATCGCGCTCGAACTCGAAGCGGCCATCCCCGGCATCGACGAAGCCACCTTCCAGAAGATCGCGGAAGGCGCCAAGGCCGGCTGTCCGCTCTCGAAGGCGCTGGCCAGCGTGCCCGAGATCACGATGAAGGCCACGTTGCTCGGCTGATCAGCTTTTCGGCAGTCCCCCGGCCGGCGTCACAGGATGCGCCGTTCCTCGACCCCGAAGGCGGTGATCTCCGACAGGAACGTCTTGGCGTGAGCCATCGTGCTTTGGCCGGCTGCCGAGCCGAAGGCCGCTTCGAGGGTTGCGGCGTCCTCGAACCAGAGTTCCACGATGCCGTCGATGGGAAGGTCGTCGTAGCCGCATGGCCGTCCCTTGGTCCGTTCGCGCGCGATCACGACGTTCTGCCTGTAGCCGCTGACGCCGGGCATCTGGCGCACCAGATCGCCATGAACCTGCCACTCGCGCCGAAAGTCCTCTTCCGTGATGTCGGTTCGACGCTTGAGGATCGACATCCGCTTGAGAAGCCGGGCGCGTGCCGGTGCTTCCGGCAGCGCGATGACCACCCGCTGCTCCGCCGAAACGATGTGCAGACCGCCCAGAAAAAAATGCTCGTCGGCCATCAGGTCCGCGGCGATCTCACTGTCGTTGAAGGCATGACCGGCGCCGCCCAGGTTGTCGAACCACAGCTGAGAAAAGCCGTCGAAATCCCACGGCCCGCGCGCAAAGTCGATGCCGCGCTGCAGGCGCTCGGTGACCGGGTTTTGCCAGTACGCCCGCAAGCCCGGCGCGCGGCGGGCGAGTGCGCCATGCGGGTTGCGCCAGTGGTCGTTGAATTCGTCGAAAGACCAATCGGGCTTCCGGCGAATCAGGCCCATGCGGATGTTCATGCCTTCGGCTCCTTGAAGTGGGTGGATGGGGTGGGCGGGTTTTCGGCCTCTGCCCGGGCGCGCGCCAGCCCAGGCGCCCGTTTGGCGAGCCAGACGCCATGCCGCACCGGCCAGCGCTCGAAAGCGGGGTCGACCCCCAGCGCGACCGCGGCGTGATGCGGCCAATAGGGATCGAAAAGGGCTTCACGACCGAGCGCGATCAGATCGGCCTTGCCGTCCACCAGCACCTGTTCGGCCTGCTGCGCATCGACGATCATTCCGACCGCCTGTGTCTTGACCTGCGCCTTGCGCCGTATCCGCTCGGAAAAAGGCACCTGGAAGCCAAGCCCTCTCGGCACCGGTAGCGCGCGGGTTTCCTCCGTCAGACCACCTGACGAGCAGTCGATGACGTCGACGCCGCAGGCGGCGAGTTCACGCGAAAGAACCACCGAGTCTTCAAGGCTCCAGCCGTCCACGCTTCCATCGACCGCGGACAGGCGGCAAAACAAGGGCTTGCCTGCGGGCCAGCTCGCACGCACCTTGCGCGCGATTTCGAGCGCCAGGCGCATGCGCCCTTCGAGGCTGCCGCCCCATTCGTCGTTTCGTTGGTTCGAATGGGGCGACAGGAAGCTGGCGACCAGGTAGCCATGCCCGAAATGAAGTTCCACCACGTCGAACCCGGCCTGCTCTGCACGCTGCGTCGCCGCGACGAAGGACTGCACCACGCTCGCGATGGCGGCCGCGTCCATCGCCACGGGCGCCGACCATCCGGGCCCCGCAGGCAACGCGCTGGGACCCAGGCGCTGCCAAGGCTGCGGATCCGCGGCCAAGCGTTCCTGCGACAGCGCGGCACCGCCTTCCCAGAGCGGCTGGCTGCCCGACTTGCGGCCGGCATGGGCCAGCTGCACGCCGATCGCGCCGTTGTTGGCATGGACGAAATCCACCACCGCCTTCAGCGGTTCGATCTGGCTGTCGTCCCACAGGCCCAGATCCGCGGTGCCGATGCGACCGCGCGGATCGACGGCCGTGCTTTCGGTGAGGATCAGCCCGGCACCGCCGAGCGCGAACTTGCCCAGGTGCACCAAATGCCAGTGCGTTGCGCGTCCGGACTCGGCCGCATGCTGGCACATGGGAGAAATGACGATCCGATTGTTCAGCCGCAGATCGCGAAGCTGAAGGGGCTGGAAGAGGAGTGGTTCGATGGTGCGCATGGATGCCTGCCGTTCAGGGTGCCGCGAGGGGTGCAGTCACGGCTTGCCGGGTGCCGAGGTAGGTTCCGCCGATCACGGCGACAAAGCCTGCGAGGTGCCAGAGCGTCAAACGCTCCCCCAGCAGCAAGGCCGCGAAACCGACGCCGAAGACCGGAACCCAGTAGAGGAAGATGGCGGTGCGGGCGACGCCGATGCGCGCGATGGCGCGGTTCCAGGCGAGGTTGGACAAGGCGGTCGCCATGACGCCCGAAAAGACGATGAAGACCCACGGGCGCCAGCCGGGGAACAATGCGCTCCACGCCATCGAGGGCAACTCGACGACCGCATGCAGCGCGAGGAAGAAAGAGCCGACCACGTAGATGGCCCAGCTGATGGTCAGGGGGTTCAGGCCCCGGGCGAGGCGCTGGACGATCGCACCACCGGCCGCGAAGCTGACCACAGCGGCCACCAGCATCAAGTCGCCGACACCCGCGCTGGAGAGGCCTGCGCCCGGGTGACTGAGCACGACCGCGGCCACGCCCGCGAAGCCGAGCAGCACACCGCACATTCGCACCCAGGTCAGGCGCTCCCGAAAGGCCACCGCTGCCAGCAGCGCGGACACCAGGGGGCTCAGGGCCATGATGAGCGCACCATGGGTCGCGGTCGATCGCAACAAGCCCTCGGCGAACAGGATCTGATTGACATAGACCATCAGAACCGCGCAGAGCAGGATCGCACCGCCCTGCCGCCAGGACAGCGAAGGGAGCCCGCAACCCTTCCAGGCAACGATCAGGCTCAGCGC
>SEGN01000307.1 GCA_004211245.1 Variovorax sp. | reverse complement strand
ATGAGGCGGTGACACCATGACGTGGGCGCTACCGACGATCGCCGCGCTGTTGCTCGCCTATGCGGCGATCTCCGGCCGCATCGCGGGCACCCCGATCACCGCCCCGATCCTCTTCACCGTCGGCGGCCTGATCCTCGGCGGAAACGCGTTCGGGTTGATCGATGTGCACGCCGGCGCCGAGGTGGTGAAACTGCTCGCCGAGGTGACGCTCGGGCTGGTGCTGTTCTCGGACGCCTCCCGGGTGAACCTGCCCACCCTGCGTACCGAGATCGCCCTTCCCGCCCGACTGCTCGGCATCGGCCTACCCCTGACCATCGCGGCCGGGTTCGGCGCCGCGCTGGGCGTGCTCGGCGACCTCGCCTGGCCGGAGGCGGTGCTGCTCGCGGTGATCCTTGCCCCGACCGACGCCGCGCTCGGGCAGGCGGTGGTGACACTGCCGATCCTGCCGTCGCGGGTGCGCCAGGGTTTGAACGTCGAAAGCGGACTCAACGACGGCATCTGCGTGCCCCTGTTTCTGGTCGTGCTGGCGATCGCGCAGGCCGAAGCGGGCGCGATCGGCGGCGGCGCCGCCGCCCGCCTGGTCACCGAACAGATCGGGTACGGCATCCTCGCCGGCCTGGTGGCCGGGGCGATCGCTGCCGCGATCCTGATCACCGGCGCCCGCCGCCACTACATCGACTCGTTGTGGGCGCAGATCATTCCGGTGACGGCGGCCGCGCTCGCCTACACCGCCGCCGTGCCCCTGGGCGGGTCGGGGTTCATCGCCGCGTTCGTCGGCGGACTGACCTTCGGCGCGCTCCGCCACCGCGCCCCCGACCACCACGAGGGCGACGGCGCCGAGCACGCGGCCGAGGGGGAGAGCGAGGAGGAGGCCGACATGCTCGACGAGACCGGCGACGTGTTCAGCGCCGTGACATTCATCGTCTTCGGCGCCGTGCTCCTCGGTCCCGCACTCGGGCACCTGTCCTGGGCGATGCTCGGCTACGCGATCATAAGCCTGACCGTCGTCCGGATGCTCCCCGTCGCGCTGTCCCTGATCGGAACACACCCGCGCGCACCGACCGTCGCCTTCGTCGGCTGGTTCGGCCCACGCGGACTGGCCACCATCGTCTTCGTCATCCTCATCCTCGAAGAACCGGGCGAGCTGCCCCACGAAGAGCTGCTCGTGACCACCGCGATCATCACCATCGCCCTCTCGGTCCTGGCCCACGGACTCACGGCCGCACCCCTGGCCGACCGCTACGCCACCTGGTTCGGCCGTCACCCCCGCACCGAAGACCACCCCGCACCCGGCGCCCCCGCACCCGGCACGCCAGGATGACGGTTCCGGTGGCCCGGTGCGCGGCCCGAAGAGCAGCGGGGACAGCATGAACACCCCCGTTCGGCGGGTGCGCCACCGCCGTGCCCGCGCCGGCGCCACCCAGCTGCTGTGCGTGGTCACCGGGATCGGATTGGGGCTGACGCTGCCGCGGATCGACGGTGGACCGCGGGCTCCGGCCCGGCAGGTCACGGAGCTGCTGTTCGCCACCGCCGTCGGTCTGGTCGCGGCGGTCGCACTGGTCTTCTCGCTGCTCTTCCTCGTCGTGCAATGGGTCGCCACCACCTTCACCCCCCCGCCTGACCCTGTTCCGGGACGCCCCGATCGTGTGGCGGACCTTCGCCATCGCCGTCGGCCTGGTCGCGTTCTGCATCACCGCCGCCTTCACCATCGGCCACGACAACGACACCTCGCTCGTCGTCCCGGCCGCCGCGATGCTGCTCGTGCTCGTGATGCTCGGGGATGACCAGTGGGGTGATCACCCGAACCGTCGCCGCCTCCTGCGGCCGCCGTGCTCCACTTCCCGCGGGCCTCGAGGTCTTGTGTGCGCGCGAGCGGGAGGTGCTGATCTTGCGGTTGATCGTCGGACTCGGCGCCGAAGCCACTGCGACATCGCTCGGCCGGACACCGGGGGAGGTACTTCTCGACCAGCACCGGGCGCTGCAGACGCTGCGCGGTGTCCTCGCCGGCCGAGGGACCGAGCCGCTGTGACGACCGGACATCGGCGATCTCACCGCTCGGCGGCGGGCCTGCGGTGACGGTCGAGATCGCACGGTCGTCCGCCGGTCGTTGTCGCAGTGGGGTGCCGCACTCGGCGCGGGCGGCTGAAATGTTCGACGAGGACCGAATGCGCCGCGTCCGCGAAAGGCAGACCGTACTGGCCGACCACCACCGCGGTGCCGACACCGACACCGCAGCCGGTGAACGAGCGACATGACCATCGAATGGCGTGTCGGCACCAACGAGGGAACCCGGACCCATGAACGTACCCGCACGGAGGCCGGCCCACGCCGAGAAACTCACGCCGACGCCGACGCCGACCCGGAAGCCAGACGGCATGCACACCGGCGACCACATCCCCGTTCCCGATGGTCGGCCGACGTCGCGGGTGTGGGCGGGGGCATCCATTTCGCTCGTCGCTGCGGTGACGGCGTCCGCGGCGGCGCTGGTCGTGACCGGATCCCTGATCGTGTGCATCCTGACCGCGGTCGTGACCCTCGCATGCGTCGCGGCGGCAACAGTGATGATCTGACCAGATTTACTTCGCCGCAACAGAACCCGGAATGCCAGATGTAGTAGGAAGCGGCTCATGGGCCCCGCACACGAAGCAACGACGCGCCCCGCAACCCACACCGGAGGTCGATCAACATGTTCCCGATGAGAACAGGCTCGATCTCGGTGACGGGTAGGGGAGGGGACTTTCGATGACAGCACCCCGGCTGCCGCGGGCACGGCCGATTTCATACTGGGAGAGGCAGATATTCACGGAAACCCTGGGCCGCAGGCCCGCGGCCACGACCGCCGAGATGGCGGGCGCACCTGCCGCCGCTGAACCGCGTCTCCCAACCCTCACCCCGGTCGCCGAGGAGCACCCTCCGTACGCCCCGACAGCGATCACGGTGACCTCGATCATTACGCCGGCGAACTCGGTTGATCCGCTGAGCGGTGATGCTCCGAGACCCGGTACCTCCGAATAGCGGTACCGCCTCCACATCATCGCTGGAGGGACCGGCTGTTGCCTCGTCGACGCCTGCTGAGACGAGTGCGGCCCCCCGCCGATGATCGGTGGGGGCCGCACTGTGTTCGATGGGGTTGTTGTGTTGCTACTTGGAGGTGACCCAGATGCACACGCCGTCCGGGAAGCAGACCAGTTGATCCGGGATGTCACCGCTTCGGCTGGGGGCGCTCGTGCTGGGTCCGGCTCCGGGTGATGCGGGCTTTGCGGAGGCGATGCCGGCGGCGCCGGTGACGGAGATGGCGAGAGCGGCGAGGGCGGCGAGGGTGGCGCGAGTCGTCGTGCTGCGGATCATGAATCTCCTGAGGTTGCTGCGACGTGTTTGCCGCTACCACGAGCTTGCATCGTCGTCGGCCGTCGAAATAGGCACCGTGGGGTCGCGGTAGGCCACCCCCTGGTCGTCGCTGCCGGTGCGGGCTGGGACGGGAACGAATGTCCGTTGACAGGAATGCTCGCCGGTGCCTCTCCGGCGGCCCGTGAGCTGCTGCTGGGTCTGTTCGATGGTCCGTCCGGCGGGGTCTATGTGAAAAGCCGCGACGATCGGCCCTGGCTGGACCCGGCAGCCTAGTTCGCCTCTCTGCGTGCACGGCCCGCTCCCGACTTCCGGGGTGCGGGCCGTGTGCCGTGTGCGGCCGTAATGGTGCTGGGAACTGGTGTGATGACATGTCCCCGGTTTGTGGTGTGACCCGCCCATTTTCGGCGATCCAGATTGCAACACCTTCGATGAGGTGGTGTTGGAATGGTGAAGAATGCGGATGCTGCTGCTCAGGCTCGGTTCCTCGGTTTGGTAACCGGCGGCTGCGACGCGGACGTGCGGTGATCGTGCCGTAAACACTGCGGAGTGCGACGACCGACCGCTCGCAGTGATCGCAGGCCGCATTCGGGTCCGGAACTGCTCGTCGAGGCCGAAATCTAGTCTGCTCCTGACACTTCGGGGAGGGGTGCGGTCCAGGACAATTGGGTTCCGCCGGTGGTGGGGGTGGTGAGGGTGCAGGTGCCGCCGGCCTGCTGGGCGCGGGTGGTGAGGTTGTGCAGGCCGCTGCGGGTGATGGTGGCGGGGATGCCGGTGCCGTCGTCGGTGACGCAGAGGGTGAGGTCCTCGTCGACGGAGACGGTGACGTCGACGTGGTGGGCGTGGGCGTGGTGTACGACGTTGCTGAGCGCTTCCCGCAGCACCGCTTCGGCGTGGTCGGCGAGGGGTCCGGTGACCACGTTCAGCGGGCCGGTCATGCGCACGGTGGTGCGCAGTCCGCTCTCACCGGTTTGTTCGGTGATGATCGCGGTCAACGCCGGGCGCAGGGCGAACCCGTCGTTCCCTCCGTCGTGCAGTTCGAAGATGGCGGTCCGGACGTCGGTGATGATGTCCTGGACGTCGTCGATCATCTCCGACAATCGTTGCCGGGCCTCGGGGACGCGGGTCCGCCCGTGGGCGCTTTGCAGGTGCAGGCCGTGCGCGAACAGTCGTTGGATGACGTGGTCGTGCAGGTCACGGGCGATCCGGTCCCGTTCGGCGATCAGCGACAGGGCGGTCAGTTGGCGTTGGTCGTCGGCCAGTTTCAACGCGAGGGCGGCCTGGTCGGCGAAGGCGGCGGCCAGGGGCAGTTGGCGGTCGTCGAACGGTTCCCGGCCGCGGGTGCGGATGAGGGCGAGGACCCCGGTCACCGAGTCCGCGGACACCCGCAGCGGCAGCAGCACCGCCGAACCGCCGGGTGGGCCGGTCTCGCTGATCTCCGGGACCCGGATCAGTGTCCCGGTTCGGTAGACCCGGCCGATGGCGGTGTCGTCGACGCCGATCCGCATACCGGGCACGCTCGGATCGGTTCCGGCGTACGCGGTGACGGTGAGGGTGGTGACGTCGGCGGAGGCTTGGTCGAGGTCGTCGGGTCGGGCGATCAGGACGTGGTCGGCGCCGGCCAGGTGGCGGGCCCGGCGGGCGATCAGGTCGAGCACCTCGCTGGGGTCGATGGCGGCGAGCAGTTCACCGCGGATGTCGCTGGCCGCTTGCTGCCACTGCTGGCGTTGTCGGGCTTGTTCGAAGAGGTGGGCGTTGTCGATGGCGATCCCGGCGGCGGCGGCGAGGGCCTGGATGAGGAGTTCGTCGTCCTCGGTGAAGGGCTGGCCTGCGGCTTTGTCGGTGAGGTAGAGGTTGCCGTAGACCTGCCCGCGGATGCGGATCGGAACGCCGAGGAAGGTGCGCATCGGCGGGTGATGTGCGGGGAACCCCGCGGACGTGGCGTGCCCGGTGATGTCGTCCAGGCGGATCGGTGCGGGGCGGTCGATGAGCAGGCCGAGAAGGCCGTGCCCGGTCGGCAACTCCCCGATCAGGCGGCGGGTGTGTTCGTCGACGCCCGCGTAGACGAAATCCTGCAACCCGTCTCCGCTGTCGTTGAGCACACCGAGGGCCCCGTAGCGGCAGTCGACCAGCCTGATGGCCGCGTCGACGATCCGCCGCAGTGTCGCTGCGAGATCGAGGCCGGAGGAGACGGTGAGCATCGCCTCGAGCAGTCCGTCGAACTGCTCCCGGGAGGCGGTCATCTGCTCGATGCGGTCCTGCATCTCGGCCAGCATCTGCTGGAGCCGCAGTTGCGAGAGCGTGTCGAGCAGCAGTGATTCGTCGTCTCCTGGCATCGTCACCAGCTTTCTGCGCCACTTCCTCATGCGCCCGCCGTTGAGAACGCGGACGCTGCCGGGCGGTGGCGCGTGCACCCCGAGGATATCCCCATCTCGTCGAGGTCAAACCCGGTCACGGGTGGCCGCTGCGGCACTGGTGACGCCGAGCGACAGTGGTAACGACTTAGGACTCTAACCCTGCCGGGACGACACGCTCATGCTGAAGGAGGTAGGCGCACGCACCCGACCGAATGCGTCTGGAAAGAAGACCACAG
>SEGN01000306.1 GCA_004211245.1 Variovorax sp. | reverse complement strand
GCGGTGTCGCCCGATTCGTCGTTCAACACCGCGGTGGCTTTCGTCACCAACACCAACTGGCAAGGCTACGGTGGCGAGTCGACCATGAGCTATCTCACGCAGATGCTCGGGCTCACGGTGCAGAACTTCCTGTCGGCGGCCACCGGCATCGCGGTCGCATTCGCGCTGGCGCGCGGCTTCGCTGCACGGCGCACCGACGGCAAGGGCCTGGTCGGCAACTTCTGGGCCGATGTGACACGCATTACGCTGTGGGTGCTGGTGCCCGTTTCGTTCGGGGTCGCGGTGTTCTTCGCGGCGCAGGGTGTGATCCAGAACTTCGATGCCTACCAGAGCGTCCAAACCGTCGAAGGCGCGACGCAGACGATCGCGATGGGCCCCGTTGCCTCGCAGGAAGCCATCAAGATGCTTGGCACCAACGGCGGCGGCTTCTTCAATGCCAACTCGGCGCATCCCTTCGAGAACCCGACGGCCTTGACCAACTTCGTGCAGATGCTGGCGATCTTCCTGATCCCGGCGGCGCTGTGCTTCGCGTTCGGCCGTGTCGTCGGCGACCTGCGCCAGGGATGGGCCGTGCTGGCCGCCATGACGGTGATGTTCGTCATCGCCGTGGCCGTGCTGCTGCCGGCCGAGCAGGCCGGCAACCCGCTTCTCGGCGGGCTCGGCGTGGACCCGGCGGCGAGCGCGCTGCAGTCCGGCGGGAACATGGAGGGCAAGGAGGTGCGCTTCGGCATCCATGCCTCGGCGCTGTTCGCCGCCGTGACCACGGCCGCCTCGTGCGGCGCGGTCAATGCGATGCACGACTCGCTCACACCGTTGGGCGGCATGGTGCCGCTGGTGCTGATGCAGCTCGGCGAAGTGGTGTTCGGCGGCGTCGGCACTGGCCTGTACGGCATGTTGGTCTTCGCGATCCTCGCGGTGTTCATCGCCGGCTTGATGATCGGCCGCACGCCCGAGTACCTTGGCAAGAAGATCGAGGTGCACGAGATGAAGCTGACCTCGATCGCGATCCTCGTCACGCCGATTGTGGTGCTGGCCGGCACGGCGCTCGCTGTGAGCCTCGCGGCGGGCAAGGCCGGTATCGCCAACCCGGGTGCGCACGGCTTCTCCGAGATCCTCTACGCGCTGACATCGGCTGGCAACAACAACGGCAGTGCGTTCGCGGGCTTGTCGGCCAACACGCCGTTCTACAACGCGCTGCTCGGCATGGTGATGTGGCTCGGTCGCTTCGGTGTGATCGTGCCGGTGCTGGCCATTGCCGGTGCGCTCGCCGCCAAGAAGCGGCTGCCTGAAACGGCCGGAACGATGCCGACGCACGGGCCGCTGTTCGTTTTCCTGCTGATCGGCACGGTGCTACTGGTCGGCTTGCTCAACTACGTGCCGGCGCTCGCGCTCGGGCCGGTGGTCGAGCACTTGATGCTGTGGAAATCATGAACCTCCCTTGCGGCCTCCAAAGGCATCCGGGGCGGGCGCACGCCCTGAAAAAATCCACCCGAAAAACAACCGCAGTCGGAACCTGACATGCAAACCAAATCTTCCCTGTCACTGCTGGACGCCGCGCTCATCAGGCCCGCGCTCGCAAGTGCCTTCGCCAAGCTGAGCCCGCAAGTGCAATGGCGCAACCCCGTGATGTTCGTCGTCTACATCGGCAGCATCCTTACTACGCTGCTGTGGCTGCATGCCATCGGCTTCAAGGGCGACACCGGCATGCGGCCCGGCTTCGTGCTGGCCATTGCTGTTTGGCTCTGGTTCACCGTGCTGTTCGCGAACTTCGCAGAAGCGCTGGCTGAGGGCCGCAGCAAGGCGCAGGCCGCCTCGCTGCGCGGCTTGCGCAAGGACACCTGGGCCAAGAAGCTCAATGGGCCGCACCGCCAGTCGGGCTTTCTTCCCGAGCAGGCGCCCAATCTGCGCAAGGGCGATGTGGTGCTGGTCGAAACCGGCGACGTGATCCCGCTCGACGGCGAAGTCATCGAAGGCGTCGCCTCGGTCGACGAGAGCGCCATCACCGGCGAATCGGCACCGGTGGTGCGTGAATCGGGCGGCGACTTCTCGGCCGTGACCGGCGGCACGCGCGTGCTGTCCGATTGGCTGGTAGTGCGAATCAGCGTGAACCCGGGCGAATCGTTTCTCGACCGCATGATCGGCATGGTCGAAGCGGCCAAGCGCCACAAGACACCGAACGAGATCGCGCTCACGATTCTGCTGGTCGCGCTCACCATCGTGTTCCTCATGGTCACCGTCACGCTGCTGCCGTACTCGGTGTTCAGCGTCGGCGCGGCCGGTGCCGGCACCGTGGTGTCGCTCGCCGCATTGGTCGCTCTGCTGGTGTGCCTGATCCCGACCACCATCGGCGGGCTTCTGTCGGCCGTCGGTGTGGCCGGCATGAGCCGCATGATGCAGGCCAACGTGATCGCCACCTCGGGCCGCGCGGTCGAGGCGGCCGGCGACGTCGACGTGCTGTTGCTCGACAAGACCGGCACCATCACGCATGGCAACCGGCAGGCATCCGCGTTCCTGCGGGGCCCCGGCATCGGTGCCGACCAGCTCGCGCGCGCCGCAGTGCTCGCCTCGCTGGCGGACGAGACGCCCGAAGGCCGCAGCATCGTCGAACTGGCGAAGCGCCAGGGTGTCGACGACGCAGAGGGAGAGGGCGCAATCTTCGTTCCCTTCACGGCGCAGACGCGCATGAGCGGTGCCGATGTCGCTGGCCTGGTCATCCGCAAGGGCGCCGTCGATGCGGTGCGCAGGCATGTCGAGGCGCTCGGTGGTTCGATGGCGCCCGAGGTGCTGCGCGCGGCCGACGAAGTGGCGCGCCGTGGCAGCACGCCGCTGGCGGTGTCCGAGGGCAACCGCGTGCTCGGCATCGTCGAGCTCAAGGACATCGTGAAGACCGGCATCCAGTCGCGCTTTGCCGAGCTGCGCGCGATGGGCATCAAGACCGTGATGATCACCGGCGACAACAAGCTCACCGCCGCGGCCATCGCGGCGGAGGCCGGCGTCGACGACTTCCTGGCCGAAGCGACACCGGAAGACAAGCTCGCGCTGATCCGCCAGTACCAGGCCGAGGGCCGTCTGGTCGCGATGACCGGCGACGGCACCAACGACGCCCCCGCGCTGGCGCAGGCCGATGTGGCCGTCGCGATGGGCAGCGGCACGCAGGCGGCGAAGGAGGCGGGCAACATGGTCGACCTCGACTCCAACCCGACCAAGCTGCTGGAGGTGGTGGAGACCGGAAAGGCGTTGCTGATGACGCGCGGCTCGCTCACCACGTTCAGCATCGCCAACGACGTGGCGAAGTACTTCGCGATCATCCCGGCCATCTTCGTCAGCACCTACCCGCAGCTCGGCGCGCTCAACGTGATGCGGCTGGCCAGCCCGTCGTCGGCCATCCTGAGCGCGGTGATCTTCAATGCGCTCGTGATCGTGTTCCTGATCCCGCTGGCGTTGAAAGGCGTGCGCTACCGGCCGGTGGGTGCCGCCGCGCTGCTGCGCCGCAACCTTGCGATCTATGGCCTCGGCGGCCTGATCGTGCCGTTCATCGGCATCAAGGCCATCGACTGGCTGCTCGCCCTGGCCGGCTTTGTCTGAGAGAACACCATGAACACAGAAAAAATTCTCCGTCCCGCACTCGTGCTCTTCGCCGTGCTCACGCTGATCACCGGTCTGGTCTATCCGCTCGCCGTCACCGGCGTCGCCCAGCTTGCGTTTCCGTCCCAGGCGGCCGGCAGTCTGGTGCTGCGCGACGGCAAGCCCGTGGGGTCGACCCTGATCGGCCAGGCCTTCAATGACCCGAAGCATTTCTGGGGTCGTCCGTCGGCCACCGCGCCGGAGGCCTACAACGCGGCAGCGTCGGGCGGCGCGAACCAGGGGCCGCTGAACCCGGCGCTGG